>CALDSK010000251.1 GCA_937911865.1 uncultured Synechococcus sp. | reverse complement strand
AGATTTATATTTAATTGGAGGAAATATGCGTCTGACAAAATAGTATATCCACACTTTAAGAATCTGATACCTCTGTTCAAAAAGTACTGGAGCCTATTTACTAGTTTTCTAAATGAGATTGATTTAGATCTAAATGTTCAACTTTGCGACATAACATACGTTAACCATATTGATAGGGGAGACGGGTGGGATTCAATTGATGAGTTGCACAATGTGTTTCCATCATTAAGCGGGTTTCAAGAAAATTCTCTCAAGGCCTTGTCACTAAGAACGGTTGCTTCTATTCCTGATTCAGAGCAGTCGATGATTATGAACATAGATCATGCGACCAGGCAATCAGATGATCAAGAGATTATCGTATTCTCCATAACATCTAGAGCAATCACTCAGTCCTATAGCGCTCAAGAATTACTTGATATATTTTCGGAAGGCCAACAAAATATAGTCGCTAAATTCGAGAGTTTCACATCATCAGGCATGCATCAATTTTGGGGTAAGAGAGAAAGGAGTATAGAAGATGATTAATGATAGCTCTATTATCACGAGTTCTTGTGCCGCAAGATCTGCTGATTTAGGAATTTCATCTATTAATATTCGGATCAAAGCGGAAGAGGAACCAAGAAATCGTTCGCAGAACGTTCAGGGTGAGCCAATGTGGGGCTTACACCATGATTTTTGGGGATCTAGGTTGACATGCCTTGAAGGTTCTATCGAACTCAATAATATATATAGAAATTTAGTTTTTCAACCTACACTAGAATCCCCAGAGTTTTACAGCTACTACACAGTTGCATTTAACAGTAAGATTTTCGATGTATCTTTTTTCTTACTTTCTAAGGCTACAGAGAATTTAGAGTCTGTGATATCAGATATTGAGAATTTCTCAGGCTCGTTTCAAAGTAGCCTAGATGATTTAGCTGTAGATGCTATTGAATTTATGGAGAAAAGAAAGCACGAGAATATAGATGCTTTAGCTGAAAGACTCAGCGAAGATGGTTATTAGTCAATGAAGTAGCTTTAGCTCAGCGATAAGGACTGTTTGATGTGTCTTGGAATTACAACGATTTTCCAAATCATGAAGATATTCTGAGACAGAATAATGCTGAGTTGCTTAAGAAGCTTTTTTCAGGTCAATTAAATTTCATTAATGAAGTGACGGATACACGAAATGTCCATCGCTTCATGTTTATGAGTCTCACATCTCCAAATACAACCTACTATGCAGGAAACTACAGAGGATCTAACTAACCAGCTCTTCGGTCATATGAGGTAAGAATAGGAAAAAGTCGAGGAACTTTAAGCTCTCGAGTGCTGATAGAAATGGAGGCTTTAGGCAGAGAAATTGAAAGAGGTTTTTCGGGTTTAGACTCAGCGTATCAACAGCCTAACAGTGTTGTATCGAAAGCACAAAAGCTACGCTATATTGTGAGCTTTGCTGCTGCGATCTCTGTTAAATTCTTAGTTATACATCCATATGCAGACGGCAATGGACATATGTCTCGTTTTATTGTTTTTGCTATTTTGGGAAAGTATGGATATAGGCCATATAGAAACTTAAGAATAGATCCAAGACCTGAGTCTCCTTATACAGATCATGTTAGGGCACATATATTTGGTGATCCAGTTCCACTTGAGACTTACATTTACCAGTGCTTATTACCTGAATCGACATAATTAATCCAGAGCGATATTTAGAAACGAAATGGCATTTTTAGACTATGAAGTAGGCAGAGGCAAGGAAATTAATCCCAGAAGCACTCATGTACAAAGATTATGAACGTATTGCATATCCGCTGTCCATTACACAGTCAAAGCGAAGATTAAAACCGACGATTCTCGGCAATAGGCATCTTTCTAAAAGGACTAGAGTTTTTTTGGCAAAGAGCCTAATGTCAGTAATTCCAGTACACCTCTTGGCATTTCAGAGACCTCTTAACAGCCACGTTTTCCAATTCTGAAAGCCCCAATGTTTATGACTTATTTGGGATATCTTAATCCTTCGAATAGTTTGCTCATAACTAGGCAATAAGACACCGTATGAGCTGGGGACTGAAAATCCTCTGCTCACCTACACCCCTTTTTAGGGCGACAGCTAATATACTCGGCATCTACCCGAGCGCTCTCTATTGCTCTTGCGTAATCAGCAATTATTCTCAAACAACATCTTGCTTGCGTAGAATTATTCTCTACAGCGCTGCCGCTAAGCGATCGCGTACAGCAGGAGAACGGAACCCTAAAAAATATCCTTCGCCTCAACACCCTGTTGTTTGAACAGCTGATAAAGATCAACTTCTGTACTGTTGTGCTGAATCCAGATCTTGCCATCAATCAAATCAAGCTGCATCGCACAGCCATAAATTCGTGATTTGTCTCGCCAAGCCAAATGCAGTACTAAATAGCGATCGCAGGTGGTATCAAAAATCAGAATATATTACTGATCCCAAAACTCTTCTACAATCGCATCAACTGCCTGACTTAGGGACTGTAGCTGATTCTCAATGATGCTCCAAACCAGATTCAAATTGATATCTAAATATTGGTGAGCCAGCACATTTCTAAAACTTGCTATCTCTCGCCAGTCAATTTCTGGGCGAGTTGCTTTCCATACTTCTGGCAGATTCTAAGTCGCATCAGCCATAGTTTCTAAATTTCGGATCACCGCATCTTGAGTTCTTATGTCTGAAAAGAAAACCTCCTTTCCATCTGTTGTATAGTTCATAATTCGACTGATGCAGTCTCGAATGTGGATGATATAAATTCTTGAGTCTTTCATAAAGGCATTGCTTCTTGAAATACCCGATCTCTAATGAAATAATGCACTGAATCCGAGGGAACAACATCAACCTTGCAATTCAATAAGTTCTCTAAATCTAGAATCAGTCCAGCTGGAAACCAGGGACTAATATGATTTAGGTCATAATCGACCAATAGATCAATATCACTTTCAGGAGTCGCCTCGCCTCTAGCAACTGAACCAAAGACACGCACATTATGCGCACCATGCCTTGTAGCGATTTCTAAAATAGCGTCGCGTTTATCCTGCAACAGATCCAAAATTTCTAATCCAACTTGAGTGGTCATGATTGCTTCCCAGTGACGACTCTCTATCCCCGACGCTTGCCCGATCGCCCCTTACCATTCTTACGCGATCGCCGATTGCCGCCTGGTGGGGTGCGGTGAGCGCCGAAATATTTTTCGCTGCGGTAGCGTAGCCAAACCTTCAACTGCTGGGGAATTTTCTCCTTTTCAGCTTTAGAGAGCGTATTGTAGAGGGTCAGGGCTTTTTCTCGCTCTCCCCGACAGGCTGCGTTATTGTGGGCATCCCAATAGCTACGGGCCACTCGGATACGACGACAAACCTCTTTAATTAGAGCTTCTCCCTGAAGCGGATTTTCAGCAGCAGACATAGTATCTTCAAAATGCTCAACATTGCTTTTTATTCTATTCTCTAAAAAATGTCACAATAAAGGACTGCAAGCGTCGCATCAATTCAACACTGCATCGATTCAATCCTATGGTTCAATCCCGCCGCTCGTACCACATCGTGACCTTCGGCTGTCAAATGAACAAAGCCGACTCTGAACGCATGGCCGGCGTGCTAGACAGCATGGGAATGGCGGCAATTAATGATCCCAGCAAGGCTGACGTAGTGCTGTATAACACCTGCACCATTCGCGACAATGCTGAGCAAAAAGTCTATTCTTACTTGGGACGGCAGGCCAAACGCAAACAGGAGCATCCGGAAGTTACCTTGGTGGTTGCTGGGTGCGTGGCCCAGCAAGAAGGCGAAGCGCTGCTGCGCCGAGTGCCAGAACTCGATTTAGTGATGGGGCCGCAGCACGCTAATCGTCTGGAAGATTTGCTCACCCAGGTGTTTGACGGCAATCAAGTGGTGGCCACAGAGCCGATTCACATCATGGAAGATATCACCAAGCCCCGCCGGGACAGCGCGGTTACGGCCTGGGTAAATATCATCTACGGCTGCAATGAGCGCTGCACCTATTGTGTCGTCCCTGGTGTACGCGGAGTAGAACAATCGCGCACCC
>CALDSK010000250.1 GCA_937911865.1 uncultured Synechococcus sp. | reverse complement strand
GTGATTTCTAAGAAGCGGTATTCGTCGCCTTTGGGAAATAACCGTAGCGGTGCGGGCCGATTGAAATCAACCTCTAGCGCTCGGTTGCCGGTGTCAACGTCAATGGGTCCTTGAATGGTGGGGTAAATGTGAGGACCGATAAACTGGCCGGTTTCCTGGTTTTGCCAGTAGATTTGGGTCGGTGGCAATAAGGAGCCGTTGGGCTGCTGCGAGAGCGGATTGTAGGGCGCTACGAAGTCAGCAAAAATGACCACAATGTAGAAAATAACGAGGATAATTGCCCCGAGGCGGGCTAGCGGATTATTTCTGAGCTTTCTCCACCAAGATTTGGTTTCCATTTTTGCCTTGTGCTGCGTCCGTTGAGATGCGTTGAGATGCGCTGTGCTAGGACAGCTATCGTAATTTGGAGGTGTATTTGGACAATGTGTATTTGGACAATAGAGTAGCAGTATTTCGGTGAAATGGCTGGCTTTGGCTGCCCTGGCGAGAAGATCTAGAATTCTCAGCTCGCTGATAGGCTACGACCGAGTGAGATAACGAGACGAAAGCAGCGCAGAGTCAGCGTTCACCGGGTGTGTCTGTTTGTAATCTGGCAGTTGAAAGTCACACAAAAGTTGGTGGGTGATCGACAATGGGAATGTTAAACTTTGTAAATAATAAAGATAAGATTAAGCACTTTCAGTATCAAACTTCCTTCAATTGTTAACGCCGCACTACCTTGAGATTGCACCCCTGTGACTTATCAAAGCATTCAGGAAGAAGACAACAACCATTCTGTTTCTTCTCAGATATCGGCAGAGTCGGCTTCTACAGAACTGGCTTCTATAGAGCCGGTTTCCACAGAGCCGGTTTCCACAGAGCTGGCTTCTAGCGATGTGACTCTGCCCGATGGCTCCTCGCGAACCGCTGGCGGTTGGCAAAACTGGGTCAGCGGCCCGCGTGGTTTGCTGATTGGTTTAGCTTTGGGGCTAGGGCTAGCGCTGATAGGCGCACGACTCGGCGCACGGCAGGCAGAGTCTTCTCCCGCGACCGCAGGCGAGAGTGTGCAGGTGGCAAGCGCCACGGTGACGACCGCGCGAGCTGAGCGAGCACCCGTTCGTCAGACGATTACAACGAATGGGACCGTTGAAGCGTTTGATTTGCTATCGGTAGCGCCTCGGGCAAATGGTTTACAGATTCAGTCGGTGAATGTGCGAGAGGGCGATCGCGTCAGCGCAGGCCAGGTAATGGCTGTATTAGATGATTCGGTGATACGCAGCCAGATATCGCAGGCGCAGGCGCAGGTGGTATCAGCGCAGGCGCAGGTGGCGCAGGCGAGGGCGCAGGCAGCCCAGGCAGAGGCGGCTGTGGCAGAGGCGCGCGAGAATTTTGACCGGTACAATTCCCTGTTTGAGCAAGGAGCGGTAAGCGCTGAAGAGCTTACCAGTCGGCGAACTGAGGTGACCACAGAGGAGCAGACGGTAGGCTCTGCCTACGCGGCGGTAGAAAGTGCGGTGGCAACCGTGCGCAGTCGTGAGGCAGAGGTTGAACGGTTAACGACACAGTTAGATCAGACCCTGGTGTTAGCGCCAAGTAGCGGTGTGGTCGCTGAGAAAAGCGCGACGGTGGGCGATACGGCCTCGACCGGTACGCCGCTGTTCAAGATTATTGATGGTGATCAGCTGGAGCTGTCGGTGCAAATTCCGCAGTCGCAGCTAGCGCAGGTCGCTGTAGGTACGCCGGTTCAGGTGCGCTCTAATTCGAACCCTGACTTACAGCTGCAGGGGCAGGTGCGCAGCATTGACCCAACGGTGGATGCGCAGACGCGGCAGGCGACGGTGAAGGTAGGGCTGCCGGGGAGCGATCGCATCAAGCCCGGAATGTTTTTACAGGCTGCGATTGTTACAGGTGAACGTGATGGCGTGGTGGTTCCCGCAGAGGCGGTGTTGCCCCAGTCGGATGGATCGTTTGTGGTGTACACGCTGAATTCAGATAGAACCGTGCGGGCGAACCGGGTAGATGTGGGCGATCGCATTCCGGCTACTGAGCGCGAACCTGCCAAAGTTGAAGTGACTTCGGGCCTAGATGAAAACGTTCCTGTCGTGGTGGAAGGCGCGAGCTACCTGCAAGACGGTGATTTGGTAGATGTGGCTGCAGGTGAGGGGGCCGCTTAGCATGTTTAATATTTCTGCTTGGTCAATCAAGCGGCCTGTGCCGACCATTGTGCTGTTTTTAGTGCTGACGATTACGGGGCTAGTCGCCTTTGGTCAGCTGGGCATTGACGATAATCCTAATATCGATATTCCGGCAGTGCTGGTAGAAGTGCGTCAGACTGGCGCTGGGCCTGAAGAGCTAGAAACTCAGGTGACCAAAAAAGTAGAGGATGCGGTAGCGGGTCTTGGCAATATTGATGAGCTGACCTCGACAGTGGCAGACGGCTCTTCACGAACGGTGATTGCTTTTGACCTGGGGGTAGATACCGAAGAAGCGACCAATGAAGTGCGTGATGCCATTACCCGCATTCGCCAAGATTTGCCGCAGGACGCGCAAGAGCCGGAGGTGCGCAAGCTAGAGTTTTTTGGCGGCCCGACCGTGATTTATACGGTGGCCTCTGAGCGGCGCTCAGTAGAAGAGCTGAGTGATTTGGTCGATCGAACCATTAGCCGCCGACTGCTTTCGGTGAACGGCGTTTCGCAGATCACTCGGGTTGGCGGAGTCGATAGAGAGATTCGTGTGGATTTGGATCCCAATCAGCTCAATGCGCTGGGTATTACGGCCTCTGAGGTGAACGATCAGATTCGTCAGTTCAACATTAATTTGCCGGGTGGGCGCAGCGATATTTCTGGTATTGAGCAGGGGATTCGTACGCTAGGCAGTGCTGAGACGGTGGAAGCACTGCAACGCTTTCGGGTGGTGCTTCCAAGCGGCAATACGGTTCCGCTCGATAGTCTAGGCACGGTGGAAGACGATTTTAAGGAGGTGCGCCAGTCAGCCTACTTGGGAGAAGACGCTGTGGTGGGCTTTGAAGCCTTTCGCAGTAACGGCAGCGTGGTGGTCAGCGTAGAGGAAGGGATTCAGGCGGTGGTTGCTGAGCTGGAAGAGACGCTACCTGAAGATATTGACTTTCAGCTGATTTTTACCCGCGCGACTGAGATTCGAGATTCTTATCAAGCGTCGATTGATGCGTTAATTTTGGGCTGTATCTTAGCCGTGGTTGTCGTTGGCATATTTTTACGAGACTGGCGGACGACGCTAATTACAGCGACAGCGCTACCGCTTTCTATTATTCCAACTTTTCTGGTGATTCAGGCGCTGGGCTATACGCTCAACAGCATGTCTTTGCTGGCGCTGACGCTGGCGGTCGGTAACCTGGTTGACGATGCCATTGTTGAAATTGAGAATGCTGAGCGGCATATCAGTATGGGCAAGCCGCCTTTTCAAGCCTGTTTAGACTCTACGGCTGAAGTCGGCCTAGCGGTGATTACGACGACTGCGACGGTCGTCGCCGTGTTTATTCCAGTTGCGTTTATGGGCGGTGTGCCGGGGCAGTTTTTCCAGCCTTTTGGGGTGACGGTCGCGGTTGCAACTATGTTTTCTACTCTGGTGGCTCGCTTGGTGACGCCGATGATGGCGGCGTATTTGCTGAAGTCAAAGGTAGAAGACAATAGCCACACGATTGTTGCTGCCGATGGTCTGAGGGTGCCACGCAGGCTGGTGCCTTACCACAAGCTGCTGAGCAGTGCGCTTAGTCATCGGCTGGTGACGGTGACGCTGGCGCTGATGTTTTTTATTGGCAGTTTGTCGCTGGTGCAGTACATTCCTACCGCGCTGTTTGATGCGGGTAATACCAATCTGGTCACCGTTTCTATGGAGCTGCCACCGGGCTCGACACTGGAGAAAACAGAGCAGGTCAGTCGCCGAGTGAGCGAGCAGATTTTGCAAAACCCGGCGAGTGAGAGCGTATTTAGAACGCAGTCTCCGGGAGAGTCGACGGTTTACGTACGGCTAAAGCCTAAGAACGAGAGAGTAAAGCGAAATGAGTTTGAGTCTCAGATGCGAGACGTCTTTCAGCAAATTCCAGGCGCTCGGATTAATTTCCAGAGCCAAGGTGCAGGCGGTACCAAGAGTCTAGAGATTGTGCTGACGGGTGAAGACCCGCAGGCGTTGATGCAGGCGGCGCAGACCTTAACGCAGCAGATGCGACAGGTTCCTGGTCTGGTTGAAGTAAGCTCTACAGCAGCGCTGGTTCAGCCAGAAGTCTTGATTCGACCTGATCCGGTCAGAGCGGCTGATCTGGGTGTGTCGGTAAGCAGTATTGCTCGGACGGCATCTTTGGCAACGCTGGGTGATTCGGAGTCAAATCTGGCCGATTTTGATGCGGGCGATCGGCAGATTCCGATTCGGGTGCAGCTAAGCCCTGAGGCCACCACCGATATTAGTACGCTGGAGAATCTTCAGGTGCCAGGGCGAAATGGCAGTATGGTGCCGCTAGTTGCCGTCGCAGATATTTCGTTTGGCAGCGGCCCGGCGCAGATTGACCGCTTTGACCGTTCGCGGCAGGTGACGGTGGGTGCGAATTTGCAGGGCATTGAGCTGGGTGAGGGCATTGAGCTTGTGCAGGCGCTGCCTGCCTTTACTAATTTGCCGGACGGTGTAAGAGAGCAGCCTGCGGGCGATGCTGAAATTCAGCAGGAGATTTTTAGCCGCTTTGGCCTAGCACTGGGGACGGCAGTCATGATGATTTACGCGGTGCTGGTGCTGCTGTACAACGATTTTCTGTATCCGTTTGCGGTGATGGTTGCGATTCCGCTGTGCATTGGCGGGGCGCTGATGGGGCTGTTGATTGCTCAAAAGCCGCTGGGACTGTTTGCGCTGATTGGTATGGTGTTGCTGGTTGGTCTGGTGACGAAGAACTCGATTTTGCTGGTGGACTATGCGTTGCTGGCGCTGAAAGAAGGTAAGTCGCGACGACAGGCGGTGATTGAGGCTGGGGTCACTCGGTTGAGGCCGATTTTGATGACCTCGATTTCGACGATGGCGGGTATGGTACCGATTGCATTGGAGCTAGGGGCGGGTGGAGAGACGCGCAGTCCGATGGCGATCGCAGTGATCGGTGGATTTTCGACGTCTACTTTACTGACGCTAGTTGTTGTGCCTGTGTTCTTTACCTATATCAGTAGCGCCCGCAGTAAGACGGCGCGGGTGCTGAGCCGAGCGACCGGCATTGGTAAAGCGAATCAGGCGCAGCCTACGCCGGAAGCTCAGGCGATACTTTAAAAGCGCCAGTTGACCTGAGCGCCTACAATATCGACGCTGTTATCGTAGCTGCCGACGATAGTTCCTGCGCTGGGTTCAGATGTGTTGATGCTGCGGCCCGCTACAAAGATGTGGGTGTAGGCCAAGTCTAGGCTGAGATTGTCGGTGGGTTCGTAGCCAAGACCTAGAGAGACCTAGGTGCGATCGCTGTCTGGAATGCGCGGTGTGACAAGTTATTGAGGAACCGGTGAGGGGTCGTAGGCAACGCCGCCTCGTACGGTCCAGGTCTCGTTAATGGCGTTGTTAAGTTCTGCTTCGGCATATTGCAGGCTGATGCCTGCGCCCACGGAGGAATCTTCACTGATCTGGTAGGCGATCGTTGGGTTGATGTTAAGCGTTAGCGTTAGCAGATCTGATTTGATGGCCTGGTAGCGGTCTACCTAGTCGTCGTCATATTCGCTGGAGAGGCCGAAGGGTGCAGTGATGCCAAGACCGATGCGGGTGCGATCGCTAATTGTGTAGGCTCCGTATAAGTTGGGCACAAAGCCGGTAACGCCTGCGCTGGTATTGTTGTTTCCTGTTGTAGGTAGTCCGGGAACAACGAAGGCGCCTTCATTCTCGAACTCTATATTTGAAAATATGAGATAGCTGGCACCCACTACGGCGCTGTCTTCGGGTCGGCGCATTAGCCCGGCAGGATTCCAGTAAATGGTGCTGATATCGTCTAGGCCGGCGGCACCTGCGGACCCGGCGGTGCCTAAGCTGGTGACGCTTTGTTCGTTGAGAGCGAAGCCGGAAGCTAGTGCAGGCGCAGAGAACAACAAAGTTAGGCCAGTTGCCGGGGTAGCTGTGATCGCTGTTATAAAAGGCTTAGGAGAGAGGGGCATCTCAATATTTCTTGAAGGAAATTTATTTAGGAGACGATACTATCCCGCTGAAATATTCAGTATGAGAATGAGCAACGAAAGTTTATGGATTTGTTGAAATTATGTTGCTGAGAGTGACAAGTGCGCGATTTTGTGGGGTGCGTAAAGTAAGTGATTAAAAGAGGGTGTGATTTGTGTTTGTGTCTAAGATGATCGCAGTAAGACTATAACTGTTGTTGAATGCGCTTCGGAGGCTTTTCTTACTGTCTATGAATTTGTGGTCTTGTCTCTTTATCAACTTGGGATCAGCCCTATGTCGAAGCCCTGTGCTTTCCACTGTGTAGCTTTCTCTTTATCATCTGTAAAGACTGTTAAATTTTTAAGATGTTTTAAGGGTGAGAGGTCAACGACATAGGTTTGGTCTAAAGACAATGCGTTGAGCTGAGTCAGAGAGCTAATAGGTGAGAGGTCAACGACATGGGTTTGGTCTAAATACAATACGTTGAGCTGAGTCAGAGAGCTAATAGGTGAGAGGTCAACGATATGGGTTTAGGCTAAATACAATACGCTGAGCTGAGTTAGCACTTTCTTCAAGTAACTAGTCTGCTCAAAAACATCCCACCCTTTGCCTATTGCTCTGCTAACGGTATATTGTTCTAGCTCAAATGCTACTTTCGCGTAGTCTACGATGGCCTCCATTGCAGCGTTTGTTCCGATTCCTACTAATGCATTGATGCATCTAGTAGCCTCATCTGCAGAATATGCCGAATCGTAGCGTAACGCTGAGATGACTTCATTGCCAGCTCGGATAACCATGGCTACTTCGTCTTTGTCTTTGGGTGGCATCAGCGCTTTTGCACAGTTCAGCACACGACTACGAACTGCTGGATCGACCTTTGTTGTTGTTTCCAGGCAAGCGACTGATAGTAAGTGCAAGTAGTGTCTATGTTCATCGCTAGCATTCCCCTGCTCAATTAGCGTTTCTAGTAGTTTAGTGCGTTCTTTGGCACGGGCTAGCCCTGCTGCTACAACGATGGCCTCTCTCCACTGGTCATCTGCTGCTTTCTGTAGTAATTCTTCAAAGCTGTCATCATTCAATATGGCTCTAGCAGCCAGATATTCTTGAAAAGTACGATGGGCGAAGTCAATTTGACCAATTATCGGTTCACGCAGTAAGGCTGTTCTCTCAACAAAAAACGTCCGAAGCTTTTGCCCCGTTACCGTTGATGGTAGGCTCATTTGCTTGAGTTCTTGATCAAAGTGATAGTCCACCCGATCAGTGTCTAAGCTCGATAGATTTAGACGCATAAGCTTAAGTGCTAAGCTCCACAACAGCTCAATTTTCTGGGACTCGTTAAGCTCCTTGGGATAGCAGTCGTCTAGAACGATGTCTCGCCCCTCATCTCTTTTATTCAGCAGCATGTCGATACATTCGCTATATAGCTGAAGCCTAGCGCTGGGTAAGTTTGTGCGGTTTTCTCGGTGTAGTGCACAGAGCATGGCACACAGCAGTGGGGTTGATGCTAATTGCTGTAATTCGCGCCGTTGTTTTATCTGACGCTTAAGATTGTTTTCTGTGTATGACGGGTCTTGTGATGCATCGACGGTTCGAGCGTTTTCCGGTAGAGCCTTATGCCAGCTGGTAATAAAAGCCTGTACATCATTGGCGTTCATCGGTTCTAACGTCAGGTTGACAAACTTTTTGTCGGTAACCCAACTCTCCCAGGCGTCCCATTCCTCACCTTGAGCACTCTTTAACCCAGACGGACGCGATGTAATGATGTATGTTGCTGACGGAAAGTCACGCACTAAAGCCTTCAGATTGAGAAAAAAGCTTTTGCGCTCCTTCCTGGGCAGCTCGTCTACACCATCAATTAAAATGAGCGCCTCACCGTTTTCCATGTACTTGTGTACCCATTCTTCTGGCATTTGAGCCGCAATGTTCTGTGCAATCAAGCTTGGAAAATTCTCGGGAGTTGGAAATTCTCGACCGACCAAACTACGTAACCGAATAAAGAATGGTACTTTAAGGTTCCAATGCGTGAGGTTCTTCTCAAATTTTTGACTGGCAGCCCGTACGGCCAGCCACTGCATCAGCGTACTTTTGCCAGCGCCAGCGCCACCTCTAATCACTATCCGCCGCTGTTCGCAAATTGCTTCATCCACCTGACGTAGCACTCGCCTGGATTCTTTATCAGCTTGCTCCAGCTTGTTGAGGATAAAATGCGGTCTATCATGTTTATCGCTTTTTCCGCTGACTGATAGCGTGATGTAAGCCATACTTAAGCGTTGCTTCGCAGTGAGGGCATCCCGCTTGATACCAAATACTTCCAACCGGTCTAGCTCGTCTTGTACAATTGCTCGATAGCGCCCAATGAATTTGTCTTTTGCTTGACTGGCCTGTCGTCGTTTAAGCTCTATCTGCTTTACTAACTTCTCCAACTGTTGCAACTTTTTTGTTTCTGTGCTGAGTGTAAACCCATCTGTCTGCGGCGCGGCTTCAATTAATCGCTCGCTGACAATTTCAATAGCCTGTCGGTAAATACTTTGCTCGTTTGCCTCAAAATCTCGCTCTATCTGCGGATTGGACGATAGCAAGTGTTGAGTCAACCTATCGACATCAAAACTCATGTCCACCAGTTCGCCCTGCGATAGCCGCGCCTTCGTCAGCGTTTCGTATACGCCTAACATAATCGCGTTCTGCGCGTTTTGCGATATCTGCCTGCCTTCATACAAAAACAGTGGCCGAATATCTGCCGCCATCTGATTTGCGATCGCCGCTGTTCTTTTTTCCAAGGTGGCCTTATCTGCCCTAGATACCAGCACCTCACCTGCGGTTACATCTACCAGAGCGCCCAGCACCTCATTCGATAAATCCGATTTAATATCAAACGCCTTTACCAGCGACTTTGCCAGGGTCGGCGCTAACACCTTCAGGGCAAACAGCGTAAATGAAGCCATGTATTCTTTCCATAGAATAGACGCGATTTTCAGAGCATCTTAGACCTGTGGATAGCTACACGCAATGAGCTGGATCCTAAGGTACATGCTTTAAAAAATTCCGGGCTAACATTAATAGGTCGCGTGAACGTAGATCATGACGCCTTCTCCTGAAAATATTGCGCCTGGAAATATTGCTCCTGGAAATATTGCTGAAGAGGCCACCGATGTGGCTGTAGATAGTGCGTCTATCGATAGCCAGTCTGCTACTAGCGAAAAGGCAACAGATCCAGCTGTCAAACCTACAGATAAGACACCTACTGAGTTGGATGCACTCTACAGCCGCATTCAAAACTTCTCGCTAGATACAGAAGGTGAGGCGCTCTCTTTTAGTCAGCGGCTCGCGGCGGATAACGGGTGGCCGCTAGCGTGTGCTCTAGACGTCATTGAAGAGTACTAAAAATTTGCTTTCCTGGCTGTAGCTGCCGCTCATCCCGTTGCGCCTTCAGCTCAAGTTGATCAGGTCTGGCATTTGCACTTAGCCTATACCCGCTCTTACTGGGACGAGTTTTGTCCTCAGGTGCTGCAAATGCCCCTTCACCACGAGCCGACCAAAGGCGGAGACGTAGAAAATGAAAAGTTTGAAGACTGGTACGTGAGGACGTTAGAGAGCTATAAACAATTCTTTGGAGAGACGCCGCCAGAAGACATTTGGCCGTCGGTTGCCACTCGATTTAACCGTGCCGATTGGTTTGTGCGCGTTAACGCGAGAGAGGTGTGGCTGATTCCTAAACTACCGGTTTCAAGAGAGATAGTCGGTGGTGTAGTGGCTGCTTTGGTCTTTTTCTGCGGGCTGTGGTTCTCAATTACGCTCAATGCTTCGGCCTCTGAGACGGCGGGTTCTGGTCTTTTCCGTTCCGATACTGTAGGCACTACGGCCGGTAGCGTTGTTTTGGGGCTGCTGAGTGCGATCGCTAGCTACAGCCTAATTCAGTTTGTGGCTGGATTTCTCGATGCTCTGAACAGACCGAGTATTGTTGGTGGTTGTGCGCCTAGTGGTTGTGGCGGCTGCGGCGGCTGTGGTGGTTGTGGTGGCTAAGTAGAGCATTTAAGCCCCACTGCTGCTAAGACTTTTGTATTGCTTGGATTAAACTGCTGTTCGGCTAGTCACCAGCTCACAGCTGATTCTCCTTATTGTTGTTATTTCTGTTGTTTACATTTGTTATTTCCTGAAAAAATAAACTCTTGTTCGACTGTTACTTCTATACAGTCATGACTCTGTAAAAATGCTACATAACTTAGTTATGAAAAGCATACGAGTCTGAGTTTTTGTTAAGTTTTTGTTGTTTTTATGCCTGTAAATACATACAAAGCTCTTAATTCTAGAGAAGGTCTTACTCGCAGGCTTCTGTGAGAATTTGATGAGAAAATACTTATTAAATCGACTTACATTATTTGTTATGTTTTAGATTATGCTCGCCCTACGTATTTACCGGCTAGGTAAGACGCCGTCAAGGCCGAAAAGTGAAGTGAAGCGTAAATGTTCAGGAGACTGAATTGGGTGGCCATCTACAGATAGTTTGCTAGCCGCTGACTAGTTAAATCATAAAGGATGCAGAAGATAACAGTGTTATCAACTTTTAATAGACAGACATCTACCGTAAACAAGCAGGGTGCTGCTTTTGAAGCAGACGAGGATATATAACGTGGATTTGAATGCTGCACTGAGATGGGTTAATACTGCGGTAACAACCCATATGGGGCATGCTTTGCGTGAACCTGAAATTGTCATTTTAAAAGGAACCTGGCGCGGGCTCACCTATGAGCAAATGGCGACAGATTCTGAATACAGTACAAACTATCTGATGAGAGATGTTGCGCCTAAGCTGTGGAAACATCTTTCAAGCGTGTTTGACCGCTCGGTTGGTAAAACCAACTTCCGAGTAGCGCTAGAAGCCTATGCGGCGACCAATGCGTCTTTAGAACCGAAGCTGATGGCGATGGCCGATGTGGGTTCGGAGTCTTTGCTATCGGGGCATTTACGACCTCGGTCGGTGATGACCTCTTTGAATGGCTCATTGCCTAACCAGTCGCTTTCTGAACAGGCGCTGAGTATGGCGGTGAAGCGTCAAGAGTCTAATCATGGCTGGCTGGGAGAAAACAGCACAAGCCTTTGGGGCAGCGTGGGGGCTTCTTTGCTCTCGGCGGCTTCTCTTTTGCCCGGCGTGATGCATGGCTACGAAGCGCCTTTATCAGCTATGAAAGGATGGCTAGACGAAGCTGCGGGTACTGACGGGTCAAGCCGTGTGATTGGCGTCTGGGGATTACACGGCGTTGGTAAAACTATGCTGGTAGAAACAGCCGCTTCTCAAATGGGGGACCGTTTTGAAGGGGTGATCTGGCGATCTTTGCAAGATCAGCCGACGCTCAATGATTTGAGTATTAGCATTTTGACGAGTCTGGGGATGGCCTCATCGGTCGGGCAAGCGACGTCTCAACTGTTGAGCGTGATGGCCAATCGATCGCTGTTGATTGTCTTGGAAGGCGCGGAGTTGCTATTGGCTCCTGGCAGTCTGGCAGGAGACTATGCGGAGGAATATCAGAACTACACCGATTTCTTTCAGTCGGTCGTGAGTTCTCGAAGCTGCGTGGTGCTAACAGGGACTGAAGGTCCGGCTGATTTGTTGCGACAGGGCGGACAGAGTGAAGATGGAAGTGTGCGATCGCTTAAGCTTTCTGGGCTCAGTCCTTCAGCTGCTACCGCACTGCTGGCTGCTGAAAGTCTCTCAGTACCAGATTACTGGCCAGAGCTGATCAGCCGCTATCAGGGGCATCCGCTAGCGCTTAAGTCAGCCGCTAGGGTAATTCGAGAAATCTTCAACGGCAGAGTAGATGCTTTTCTCGATCAGTCTTCTGTTTTGTTCAACGGTATTTTTCGGCTACTGTCGCCTTCGTTTAGTCGGCTCTCTTCCCCAGAGATCAATATTCTCTATTGGTTAGCGAGCTACGAGTCAGCACTCTCTTTGACCGAGCTACAGCAGACACTGCCGCTGTCGTTGAGCTCAGCAGAGCTGATTTCTGCACTAGACTCATTGAAGCAGCGATCGCTCCTGACCGTTCAGGTGAATGCTGAGCCGCCTACCTTCCATTTACCTGCCCTGGTAAGAGCATACGCGGTGCATCAGTTTATGAGTCAGTTTGTCACAGATAAAACTGATGACGATGCGACTATAAAGCCCAAGCCAATTGCAGGCTATGCGCCGCTCAGCGAGGTGATTAACCTCAGTCCGGTGGTGCCTAAGCCGATTCAGCTTAGTCAGTGGCTGCAAGGGCAGTTTGATCAAGACTGGCATTCTTTGGAGTGGCTGTTTGAATCTACGGCTAGACCTGCTATGCGTCTGCGCAGTGCCTATCACTTGCGCGATGAAACGTTCATCAAGCGATGCAAGGCAATTGATTTTTCAGCTGCGACGCTCTCTACCCACGAATCGTCTCTATCAAAAGCTGTTTTGCTGGTCGCAATTCACCAAGATGGAGAAGACGCCTTCAAAATTTGTGTTCAGGCGCAGCCTGCTCGCGGAGAGGAGAAGCTGCCGCGGCAGTTGGCGCTTCATCTGCTAGATGCAAATCAAGCTGCTCTGGCGACAGTTGATGCCGGGCTAGATGATACATTTATTCAGCTGCCTTACTTTCGGGGTGAACTGGCAGAGACGTTTGCAATTGAGCTGACGCTAGGCGGTATTAGCCATCGTGAAACGTTTGTAATTTAACGTCGTCGTATACGAGCTACCGGATGACGGGCGGACCTTTGAAAAAAGTCATTCTCAATATGGGCGCAGGCACTCTTGGAAAAGGGTGTGAAACCATCATTGGCGAGATTCTAGACGGTCAGCAGCGCTATCCGGTACGCTTTACCGGTCATCTACCGCCAGCGCCAGAATTGGCTTTGCAGCAGCAGCGATGGCAGAAGCTTTACGCTGTGCGTAATCAAGATCAATCGCTGAGAATTCAGCTGTTAAATGTAGACGGGATTCGCTATTCAGAAGCCGCGTTCACTCAAATTTCTCAGGCACTAGTTGTCCAGTTCAATAGCTGGCTAAAGTCCGATGCCTTTCGTTCGGTCGAACGACGGATTCGTACCGAGTTAAAGCGAACGGACGATGTTCAACTTATTTTAGAAACGCGCGATCCTCAGCTCAGACGGTTGCCCTGGCATCTGTGGCAGCTGTGCGAGGACTACCCCAGAGTAGAGTTGACGTTTGGTGCTAGTGACTGGCAGCCGCTGACGAATGCTAGGTCCAAGACAGATGGTGCTAGGGTTCTGGCGACGTTTGGCAACGACAATGGGTTAGATTTACAGGCCGATTTAGCCGCATTGAATCGCTTGCCTGATACGCATCTGACGGTTTTAGAATCGCCTAGTGTGAACCAGCTACACGAGTCGCTGTGGGAACCCGACGGATGGGATATTTTCTTTTTTGCAGGCCATAGCCAAACGCAAGATGAACAGGGCATTGTCAGTCTAAATGAAACCGATCGACTGACCGTCGATCAAATCAAGCATGCCTTGGAGAAGGCAATTGCCAATGGGTTAAAGATTGCTATTTTTAATGCTTGTGATGGTTTGGGCTTAGCCGCGCAGCTTTCAGCACTACAGATTCCTTACGTGGTAGTGATGCGTGAGCCTGTACCCGACCACATTGCGCAGCAGTTTTTGCAATATTTACTGACGGCGTTTGCAGGTGGTGCTCCTTTTCATTTGGCAGTAAAAGAAGCACGACAGCGTTTGGCCGGTCTAGAGACTGAAATTCCTTGTGCTAGCTGGCTGCCGGTGATTTGGCAGAATCCAACCGCGCCAGCGATTTACTGGCAAGACTTCCAACGGCAGCAAAGATCTCTGTTACCTAGCGCTAAAAGCGCCAACAAGATATGGTCACGGTCGGCAAGGCAGAGCTTTTGGAAAGCTGGTTTGGTTGCTGGTGCTGTGATGGGATTGCGACTTTTGGCTTTGCTGGAGCCAGTAGAGCTGATAGCTTACGACCACTTGATGCGTCAGCGTCCGATTGAACCGTTAGACGATCGAAATGTGGTGATTGAGATTGGAGAGAAGGCAACCAGTCAATATCGCTATCCGCTTCCCGATGATGTTTTAGTTGATCTGATTGAGAAGATCAATCAGGCACAGCCACTGGCAATTGGACTCGATGTACATCG
>CALDSK010000249.1 GCA_937911865.1 uncultured Synechococcus sp. | reverse complement strand
TTGATTAGCTTCTCTAGGGGTTCGATATCGTGGATTTCTACCCGATTGGTTCGGTTTGGATCGAGGCGCGAGATGAGGGTTTGAACGGGTTTTGCCCAGCCCTGAAAGTGGTTTGACAGTTCTTGTTGAAAGCGCTCAGGATTGCGATCGCTGCCCTTGGGCAAGGGAACGTCGAAAAAGAAGTAAAAGCGATCGCCGCCCACTGGCATCAGCGAAGCACGCTGGCCGTTCCCGACGTAAATATCCCAGCTGTTGAGCGGTGCAAGATCGTCTGTTGCATCGACTAGGCCGTTCCAATTGACATAGCCGACATAGCGTCTTTCGGTGGGTTGGCCCAGTACGTGAGTGCGAATAATTGAGTGTGTGCCGTCTGCGGCGACGACCAAGTCACCTGTGGCTCTGTGACCGTCTTCAAAAATTGCGGTGGCGCTTTCGGCAGTTTGTTCTATAGCGACACAGCACTTGTTGAGCTGTACCTGCTCGCTGCCTACGGCGTCTAGCAGCATGGCTTGTAAATCTGTGCGAGAAACCGGATAGGGGGATTGGCCGACACGCTCGATTAAGGGCGTGAGGCTGAAGCGAGTGAGCAGTTCGCCGGTTTTGGTGTAGTAGGCCATTTGTTGCATGGGGCCGCCAATGTTGGCAATTTGGGGGCCTAGTCCTAGTTTGTTGAGGACCTTTACACCGTTGGACCATAGAGAGATGCCAGCACCAGCGGGGCGCAGCTCGCTGACCCGGTCGTAAATCTCTACCTCATAGCCCGCTTGCTGCATCGCGACTGCTGCGGTTAAGCCGCCCATGCCTGCGCCTACCACAACTACCTTCAGGTTTTCCATAGCGCATCCAACCAGATAAATGGCCCTTTAGCGATGCGTGAGATCGCAGCTGGGAATATGGCCTATTTATACAGGCTAGAGAGAATGTAGAGCGGTAAGGAAATATACACAAACTCGGCTGATAGACTATAGCTGTGTTGCCCCATGCCTATAGCTATTGGTTGTTGCTATGTCTTCCTCTGCCGCTCAGCCCGCCGTTTCGCCTGCTACTCAACCCACAGCTCAGCCTAAAATTATTGTGCTAGACGATGACCCGACGGGGTCGCAAACGGTGCACAGCTGTCTGCTGCTGCTGAAGTGGGATGTAGAGACGCTGAAGCTGGGGTTGACGGATGCGTCGCCGATCTTTTTTGTGCTGACCAATACCCGCTCGCTGACGCCTGAAGCGGCGGCGACAGTGACCACTGAGGTTTGTGACAATTTAAAGCAGGCGCTGGCTGAAACGGGCGTGACAAATTTTTTGCTGGTGAGCCGCTCGGATTCTACGCTGCGAGGGCACTACCCGATTGAGACGGATGCGATCGCCGAGCATCTTGGCCCGTTTGATGCTCACTTTTTGACGCCCGAATTTTTTGAAGCTGGGCGGGTAACAATTGACAGCACGCACTATATTCAAACGACAACACCGTCAGGCGTAGAGCGCGTCCCGACGCACAAGACGGAATTTGCAAAAGATTCGGTGTTTGGCTACAGCACGAGCTACTTGCCAGACTATGTAGAAGAGAAAACGCAGGGAAAAATTCTGTCGAGTCAGGTGGAGCGTTTTACGCTAGAAGAGATTCGCAGCGGCACGCTGGAGCGCCTGATGGGTTTGGAGAATAATGCCTGCGTGTGTGTGGATGGTGAAACGCAAAGCGATTTGGACCGGTTTGCAGATGATTTGAACGCGGCGGCGGCCAGAGGGAAAAAGTTTTTGTTTCGTAGCGCGGCCAGTTTGCTGACGGCGCTGGCTGATTTGCCTGCGCAGCCGACGCCCTCTGACGCGATGAATCGGATTACGCGCTCGGGCTCTGGGGCGGTTGTGGTGGGCTCCCACGTGCAGAAAACGACGCAGCAGCTACAGCAGCTTTTAAAAGAGCCTGAAATCGTGGGTATAGAGATTGATGCGAACCGGGTAAAAGAGAATTTGGCTGTGGGGCATAGCGAGCAGCTAGCAGAGGCATTAGCTCAGGTAAAACAGATTCATGCTGAGGGAAAAACGCCCGCCATTTACACCAGCCGAGAGGAGCTGACGTTTACCGATAGAGATACGCGTTTGGCGTTTGGGCAAGAGATTTCTGCGCTGCTGATGGATGTGGTGCGAGGGCTTCCTGAAGATATTGGCTTTTTGATTAGTAAGGGCGGGATTACGTCGAATGACACGCTAAGTGAGGGGTTGGCGCTGCGCTCGGCTCGGCTGTTAGGGCAGGTAATTCCGGGGGTGTCGGTGGTGACAACAACGGCGGCGCATCCGCAGTTTGCGACTCTGCCAGTGGTGCTGTTTCCGGGTAACGTAGGAGATGACGGGGCGCTGGCGCTGGCCTATCGCCGACTGGCGAATAAGACATGAAGGGCAACGCGCAAAATCAGGTGAAGCTGTCGCAGCTAAAGATTGTTGTGGCGGTGGCCGAACGACAGAATTTTGGTGAGGCGGCTTTGGATTTGGGGATTTCTCAGTCGGCGGTGAGTCATGCGATCGCTGCTTTAGAGGCGTCTTTGGGGGTGGTGGTGTTTTCTCGGGGGCGGCATGGGGCCACGCTGACGCCTGTGGGCGATCGCATTCTCCCACATGCTAAATCAGTGGTAGAAAGTACGGCTGCAATCTTGCAAGAGGCGGAAATTGGTAAGGGATTGAAGCGTGGCAAGGTGCGCATATCGACCTTTCGTAGTATTGCGACGCATATTTTGCCTAAAGGGATTAAAGAGCTGCATCAGCGCTTTCCAGGCATTACCATAAACCTAATTGAGCACGACAATGATGAGCAGGTAGAATATGCTCTGCGAGAAGGCCGCGCCGATGTTGGCCTGGTGACGCTGCCCGCCGGAAAAGGGATTACGGCCTGGGAACTGTTGAAAGATGAGTTTGTTGTACTGTTGCCGCCCGATGCGCAGATAACCGGTTCAGCCCTAACCTGGAAAGAGCTGATGGCGCAGCCTTTGATTATGCCCCCGGTAGACTACGTCATGATGCGGCCGCTCTATCGGCATATTAATGATTTGGGCTACTGGCTGAATGTGGTCAATGAGGTGGATACCGATGCTGCAACGGTGAATTTGGTCGCTCAAGGGCTGGGGGGCACTATTTTGCCGCGGCTAGCGGCGGAACCGATTCCTGAGGCGGTTCAGGTTTATTCACTGCCGGTTCCTTTAGAGCGTCCTATCGGAGTTGCGATCGCCTCTGATTTGCTTCAGCCGCCTGCGGTATATGCGCTGTTAGATGTTTTAAGGGGAGAATCGTAGTCGCTTGCTTCGATTTAGCCAGACCGATTTAGCTGTTCAGACCTAGCTGTTCAGACTTAGCTATGCAGATTCAATTGTATAGAGACTTGGCTGCGGAGAGGGCGAGGAGTTGCTGAGTGCTCCAGCCTGCTCTGCAATCAGCTTCTTGGTAGTGGGCGCTTGTAACATCAGCGCCGTAGGTACCTTCAAGAGTTTTGGCAAGCTGAAGGCGCTGCTGAAGCTGAGTTAGCATACGACGAGAAGTTTTGATTGTAGTGGATTTCATAGATTTTCTAGGATTCGTTGGGTACATGTTTATTCTAGAGAGCCCGTATCAGCTGATACCAAAACCAACTTGCACGCTATTACATGAGTAGATCGCATGAGTCACAGCTAAAGAGAGCAGCTAAAGAGAAAAGAGAAATTAAGAGCACACTTCAAATATCTTGACAACCCTCAGTTATTACTGGTTTTGCGGCGGAAAACTGAGTCTCGAAAAGCTATGACACAGCGCGTTAAAAGATAGGCTGTGGCTATGTAGCGCAAATGTCCTAACACCGTTAGGACATTTGCGCAGAAGCGTTGTTTACCTGCTATGGGGTTGTAGCCTTTCGTAAGTGTCTTAAGCAACGCTTCAAACGCCATATTTGAAAGCAGCAGTGCTTATTCTTATACTGGGTGTGTCTGTTTGAGAATTTTCTGGAACAACGGTTAGGTTGGGTGTACAGGCATGGTTCGCGTATTTTTAGCAGAAGATCAGGAGATTATCAGACGGGGCCTAAGGATACTGTTATCTACTCAGCCTGATATAGAAGTTGTCGGCGAAGCTGTTAATGGCCAAGAAGCGGTTGAGACTGTTGTGAGGCTAGATGCTACAGCAAAGCAGCCTGACGTGATATTGATGGATATTAAGATGCCTGTTATGGATGGTGTCGCGGCTACAAAGGCAATTATCAGTCAGCTTCCAAAGGCTAAAGTGATTGTTCTGACTACGTTTGAGGATAATAACTTTGTTTCTGCCGCGCTCGGCTATGGCGCAAAAGGGTATTTGCTTAAAGACACGCCCATAGAGGAGCTAGCAGATGTGATTCGCTCTATAGATAAGGGCTATACGCAGTTTGGACCCGGCATTTTAGAGAAGCTTGTTCAAGACAGTGCTATTTTGCTGGAGGCTTCGGATACAAGAGAGCCGCATAAAAAAGAGCTGCCGCCTGGATTTTTGTCTTTAACGGCAAAAGAGAAGGAGGTTTTACACTTGGTGGCGCAAGGCGCTAATAATAAAGAGATTGCGTCTGCGCTATTTATTTCTGAAGGCACGGTTCGTAATCATATTTCTCATGTCCTGGGTCGGCTGAATGTGCGCGATCGCACTCAAGCTGCCATCGTTGCTAATCAGTTCATTCCTTACCTAGCAGGCGAAGCAAGTGCAGATTGTGCAGCCGCACCTCAAGCTGTTTAAGAGAGCCTTTAAGACTATGCAAACAGTGACTATTATGGGCGCAGGCCCCGCAGGGCTTCTGCTTGCCCATTATTTGCTTAGCAGAGGACAGTACAAAGTAAAGCTGTACGAACGGCGCGGCAATCCGCTTCGTGATCGCTTTTCTCAGTCTTCTGATACTGACAGGCGGGCGTCTGACCCCGACGACAGGCGGAGCCGCCGCCGTACCTTTCCTATCTCCTTGCAGCAGCGAGGGTTAGATGCGATTGCAGGGATTCCGGGGCTGAAAGCTGCGATCGCTGAAGAAGGCATTTTTTCAAGCGGCACGCTGCTGCACCGTAAGAAGGGAAAACCCAGGCAGGTTAAGCGCAAGCTGCCTTTGCTGCTGATCAATCGCCAGCAGATTGTGGAAGTGCTGCTGAGCCAGCTGCTAGAAAAGTACGACGCTGAGCAGGTAGACATTCAGTTTGACTGTACCTGTGTCGGTTTAGATACAGACAGCCAAACCATCACGCTAACAGTTGCAAAGGACACTGACCGGGCGGAGACTTTTACAACGCCGTATGAGCGCTTGGTCGCGGCAGATGGTGCTCGCTCCAGCGTCCGCGACGCTTTGATAGCGCAAGCCGATTTGCAGTGTGAGCAAAGCGTGGTTCCAGATGCGTATAAGTCTCTTGAAGTGCCGCGAGTTAATCGGGCGGCAGGTGTTGAGCTTTCAGCGGAGTATATTCACGGCTGGACGATAGGATCCCAGGCGAGGCTGCTGCTAGTTCCTCAACCGGGCGATACGCTGCAAGGCACGCTGATAGTTCAGCCCGACCAGAACCCTTTAGCTGCGCTCTCCAGTGGGGAAGATGTGATTGCTTTTATGCGCCGTAACTGCCCGCCGGTTGCTGATTTGATAGAGACAGAGACTGCTGAGGCGTTGTTACACAGACCACTGTCGAGAATTTTGTCTGTGCAGTGTGACCGGATGCATGTGGGCGATCGCATTTTGTTAATTGGCGACGCTGTTCACGCTGTTTCGCCTTCCATTGGGCAGGGCTGCAATGCGGCTTTGCAAGACGCTAAAGCGTTTGCTGACTGTCTGGCTCAATGCGATGACGATTGGTCTATGGCACTCCCTGCTTTCACCGCGCAGCGCTTGCCCGAAGCACATGCACTCAGAGAACTTTCGGACTACAGCTTTCCGCGTTCAAAACCGATGATGGTGGAGTTTGTTGTTCGTGCTATTTTGGGCAGGAAGCTAGGTCGGCGGTTGCCTCAGTGGTTATCTCAGGGACTGTTTGGCTGGGTTGGGCCAATGCCGCTGTCGATGGTGATGGATGACACCCTTCCCTATTCAGAGGTCCTTGCCCGTAGCCGCAGCTGGGTGAGTCGGGTGAAGCGATCGATGGCGGTTTGACTATCAGACTGGCTGTCGCTCTGGCTGTCGCGCTTGGCTATCTCTCCGGCTGTCACGCTGGCCGATGTCTCTTTTGGCTGATTTACTTTTGGACTGGCTTGCTTTGGACTGGCTTACTGTTGCCTCTTTTTGCTCATGGAATCTAATTTTTTAACCACTGTTTTTTTGCCACTGGCTCTGTTTGTCATCATGCTAGGCATGGGGCTAGGACTGACGGTTGAAGATTTTAAGCGAATTGCGATCGCGCCCAAATCCGTAATTTTTGGCTTGGCGGCTCAGCTAGTTATGCTGCCGCTCGTTGGGTTCTTGCTCGCGTCTGTTTTTCCACTCTCTCCAGAGCTGGCGGTGGGTGTCATGGTGCTAGCTGCCTGTCCGGGTGGCCCAACGTCGAATATGGTGACCTACCTGGCGGGGGGCAATGTTGCACTCTCTATTACGCTGACGGCTATCAGCAGCCTGATTACGGTCTTTACTATTCCGCTGGTGGTGAACTTCTCTATGCAAAGCTTTTTAGGAGAGAATGCTTTACTACAGTTGCCTTTTGTCGAAACCGTTGTGCGAATTGCGGTGATTACACTGATTCCTGTCAGCTTGGGTATGGTGCTGCGGCGCTATGTTCCCACGTTCTCTGCTAAAGCTGAAAAGTGGGTGAAATGGCTTTCTCTTTTCTTCTTATCGCTGATTGTTGTCGGACTGTTGCTAAAAGAGCGTGAGAATGTTTTGTCCTTTTTCTTGCAGGTTGGATGGGTGACGTTGGCGCTGAATATAGTAACCATGGCCCTTGGCTATATTCTCTCGACGGGGGCTCGAATTGATCCTAGAAGCACCGTGGCTATTACCAGCGAAGTGGGTATTCAAAACGGAACGTTAGCGATCGCTGTTGCTAGTACGCCCGCGCTACTCAACAATCCAACCATGGCGATTCCTGCGGCTATTTACTCTTTGCTGATGTTTGTTACGGGCGCACTTTTTGCGCTTTGGGCAAGGCGTCAACCGAGTGTTGTTAAAGGCACCATATAGCTGGCAAATAGCTGGGCGAGCTGACTCGCGATTCTCGTATGGGTAGGCTTGCTTACCTGCGAAAACCGCGACTCACTGCTAGCTGCTTGTGTGTTTATTGATGAGGTGTTTTGTTACTGTTCTGTTTTACGTCTATTCGCTTTACTTCCAAAGGCGATAGCCGCGCTAACAAGGCACAGCCCTAGCAGGTTTGCCGGTTCGTTTACGGCAACGGTGCCACTTGCGCTGACTGGTTCTATCACGCTTAGCAGATTGGAGTCATCAGAGTCTATCTCGTTTTGTAAGATGGGCACTCCGTTTAAGAACGCAGAATAGTTTGGATAGGCTTTGGTCGTGCCAGATAGCGCGTAGTCAATAGCGCCATCAAGCAGCGTTAGCTCAATATCGTAGACATACTCAGCTGGGGGAACTTCTACCTCTATTTCAGGCGGGATGAAAGCTTCGATCAAAGGATTTACCGCTTGCGCTTCAATTTCTAGCAGAATAGTTTGTTCGTCTATTCTTGTTGCTTCAACGCTGCTGGTCGGCGTATCTTGAAGAGATTGAGATGTCTCTATCCCGTCTTGCTGTAGAAAGCCTACGCTGGTTCCTGCTTCTGTGAAGCTGCTCACTAGCGGATTGGGCATATCTGTATCTAAAATTACCTGCGAGAACAAGCGGGATTGGCCATTGCGGGTTGCTTCGAGGCTGAAGCCTCGATCGTCTCCTATAAACTCTGTAAAAAAGGGAGGCAGTGTATCTGCGACAGGATTAGTGACTCTTGCCGAGGGAATAAAAGCGTCAAAGTCTAGTCTTATCTGTGCAGCTTGTGCAGTGGGCGCGATCGCGACAGCGCTTAGGATAACGCCGACTGCTGTAAGGCTTCTCATACGTTTGCTTGAGTGGGTTTGCTTAAAATAGAATGTGATTAGTGAGCGCTAGCACCTGATATTGGCAAAATTATAGTCGAGAACTCAATGGATATTCGCTCAAATCAGATAGAAACATGAGGTTAAAGTCCGTTCGATAAAGCGGCGAATAATAAATTGCTGTTGCTCAACACTGAGCCTGTGTTCTTGAATAAGAGAATCAAGGCTTACACCGTTTCCTAGTGCTAGTATTCTTTCGCGGTGGCGATTGGTTGTTTTTTTGGTAGCGTATTGGCCTACTTGCTAGTGGCAGCAGGCCTGATTTTAGCTGTGCCCTTATATTTACAGCGTCCGGTTTCGCTGGGGCTGTATGGATTGGCGCTAGTTGGTCGCCTTTGTCTCTTTTCTTCAACGCTAGGATTGGAGTGGTTTCTGCCTCTGTTTTTAATAAAACTGCTGGTGAGTCACTTGCTGAGCGAAACGGCTTATCGTTCGTGCGATCGCCGGTAGAACTAAGTATCCATTTCTTAAGTATCCATTTCTAATGCTGTTTTTGCGACACGCTCTGCAATGAGCTTGTAAAAGATAAACAGACTACAGCAAAGCGGTAGACAATTTTTTAGTTGCAGTCCCACGGTTTTTAGTCGCTCGGCTCGATTTTATAGGCCGAGCTGACTATATGCTAATAGCTACTTTTCCCTTTACCTGCCTTTCTTCTATGTAGCGAATTGCTGTGGGCACGTCTGCCAGCCGATAAGCTCGGTCAACAAATGGCTTGAGCTTGCCTGCTTCAATCCAGTCTTTTAGTACAGTCAAATCAGCTTGATTGGGTTTTGAGATTAAGCATTTCACCTTACGGCGACTGGCCTTAGCCTTGAAACGTTCCACAAAGGAACCTAAGAGCATAGCTCGGAAAAACTCAGAAGTAGCGCCGCCTACCATCACGTAGGTGCCTCCTGGTGTGATTTCCTTCTGGGAAGGCTGTGCCAACGCCTCTAAAAAGTCAGAAAATGGTCGGTAGGCCGCCGTATCTATAATCAAATCATAGCGCTGCGCTGGCTTTGTCGGATCGCTTTGAGTATAGTCAACAACGTAGTCTGCGCCCAGCGACTTCACCATCTCTATTTTGCTCGTGCTACAAACTGCTGTCACTTCAGCGCCAAACCCTTTTGCTAGCTGCACCGCAAACGAACCTACACCGCCGGACGCCCCGTTTATTAGCACTTTTTGCCCTGGTTGAATTTCTCCATAGTCTCTCAATGCTTGGAGCGCGGCCAAACCAGAAACAGGAACCGTTGCCGCTTCTGTAAATGATAGATTAGCGGGTTTGTGCACCAGTGCGGTTTCAGGAACAGAAACATATTCAGAAAATGCACCAAACCCGCACTCTGATAAATCTCCAAAGACCTCATCGCCAGTCTGAAACTGCTTGATGTCTTTGCCTACTGCTTCTACCTGTCCGGCTATATCCGTTCCAATTGTTGTTATTTTAGGCTTTATGATTCCACCCAGAATCAGACGAGTCAAAAAGGGAGTGCCTCGCATTAAATGCCAGTCGCCCGCATGCACGCCAGCGCCATAAACCCTGACCAACACTTCATTGTCAGTAACTATCGGCTTTTCTATTTCTTCTAGCCTTAAAACATCTGCTGAACCATACTCAGACTGGACAATTGCTTTCACCTGGCTACCTCTTTTGTAGGTTTGTCTTGCTCAAATATGAACAGAAATATGGATAGGAAAGAATGAACCGCATTGCTAGCAGTCTGATGACCATGCTTTTGATGCTGATGCTTGCTTATGCTGTAAGTTTAACATACACTGTAAGTATGTCAAGATAATTAGTGCGCCTCTGTTCGGCTGAGTATGATGGTTTGCACGGGGTGCGAGGTAACTATGAGAGCTATCAATGGGTAAAACAACGAACGCTCAATCAAGACCTAGGAAGCCTCTGAGCCGGGAGCGGGTGCTGGTTCAAGCGCTCAAGCTAGCCGATAAGCAAGGTATTGAGGCGCTCTCTATGCGCAATCTGGCCGAAGCGCTGGGTGTTAAAGCGATGTCACTTTACAACCATGTAAAGAATAAAGATGATATGATTGACGGCATTGTCGATATTGTTGTCAGTGAGATTGAGCTGCCTGAGACTGAATCTCATTGGAAGAAAGCTATGCGCAAGCGAGCGAACTCTGCCCACGCAGCTCTGTTACGTCATCCCTGGGCGACGATGGAAATGGTGAGTAGAGTCAATATTGGTCCGGCAATGCTGCGTTACGTGAATGCCACAATCGGCTGCTTGCGAGAAGCGGGTTTTTCGTTTGAGATGGCCGACCACGCTTGGAATGCAATGGATGCTCATATCTATGGGTTTACGCTTCAGGAACTCAACTTTCCATTCAAGCCAGAAGAGTATTCAAAGGTGGCAGAAAATTATCTCTCTCTGATTCCTGCTGATAAATATCCTTATCTCAATGGCATGACGCAGCAGGTAATAGGTGGAAAATACGATGGCATTCATGATTTTGAGTTTGGACTCGAACTGATTCTTGATGGGCTCGATCAGCACTGCGATACTCTTTGAATAAGCCTTGGAAAAGAAAAGTACGGCCCACGTGATAAGAGGACTGTACTGTCTTGGCGTTAAAAGTATCCCAGCTGGAAGTGGCTATGACAAAAGTAATGGAGAAAAATGACTAATCGCTATTGTGGCAGTCTATGGCGATTGACTACGATATAGACAGCTACAGATATCAACATTAGTAAGGAATTTTCTATGACTTCTGAGCATTCAGACTCTCAACCTGCTGTTATTTCCAGCAGCTTTTCTTCCTTTATAAAGGGCGCAGGTGTTGGTTTAATTGTCTTTCTTTTAGTTGGGGGTGTCTGGCAGGTATCTCACTTTTGGTGGGTGATGGCAGGCACCAGTCTATTTTGCGGACTCATTAACGCTGTTTTCCATGTAGGGTTTAAAGAAACGCTAACTGTTCTGTTAGACAATCTACCGTGGATTTAAAGATTGGGTTGCTATGATAGAGCCTTAAGGTCAAGGTGAAAAGGTCAAGGTGAAGTTTTTCTGCCTGCCCCACTTTTTACTGGCGCACAGCTGAAGAGCGTGAAAGCGTAGGCTGACAACAAAGCAAGTCCACCTGCAATAATGAGAGCTAGCTGAATGCCTAAGGGATTACTGGCTGTTTTTCCTAGTGTTAACGCTAGTCCTGACAGAAAAGCGCCAAAGCCAATACTGGTTTCAACAAATAGTCCTCTGATGCCGAAGTAGACAGATTCACGTGAGGGTTCACCCTGGGCACTCTGTTGACTGACCGCTGTAGACAGCATGGCGTTTGGTAATACAAAGAAGCCGGATAGCCCAAGGCTGGTGAGTAGTAATAGCGAAACCCAAACCCATAAGGGCGGCGCCGTGTGAGTAAAAGATAGAAACGAAATAGAGAGAAAACCACTGCCAATCCAGCTCATGGAAAACTGAAAGGCTTTTTGCTGACCCAGCTTTTGCACTAGGCGCGGTACGAATGGAGCGCCGAGGAGTGCGCCGACTACTACGATGCCGTTAATCAGTGCACCAAAGCTGACGGGCTGACCGAGTAGAGCTACTGCTATAAACGTAGAACAAACCGAGAGCATGCTTACGGCAATCCAGGCAGCGGCTAGACTGATGAGATAGGTTCTAAAAAATGAGTCTTGCCAGCCCTGTTGGAGGGCCGCTTTGATAGAGAGCGGTTTGACAGGCGCTGATGTAGTTGTTTCTTTTACTAATAGCGGTGCTAGCATGGCAAGGCTGCCGATAAGTGCGATCGCAATGGCCATGCTTATAAAGCTATCTCTTTCAACGATTAGGGGTGCGCCAATGCCTGCGATTAACGTGCCCAGCAAGCTGGTGATAGCCATGTAGGTAGAGACCGTGACGTGCTCTTGAGGACTGCGTACAACTGTGCTTAACCAGGCCAAATAGGGCACCTGATATGCTCCAAAGGCAAGATAAAAGAGCAGCAGCAGTAGGGCTAAGTACAGGCTTAGATAAAAACTGTTGAATGCAGGAGGGATGAAAATGAGTAGAAAGCACAGCGTTAATGGTAGGAGACTGGCTGCCATGAAGGGGCGACGGCGACCCCAGCGGCTAGAAAATTGGTTGGAGAAATAGCCGATTCCAGGCATAGCGATCGCGCCGATGCCGCGCATGGTTAACATTAAAATGCCAACCACTACAGATGAGATGAATGGCGTTGGCACACTATTAATATTGCTACTAATATTGCTACCGCTGTCATAGCGATACACAATCATAATTAGCAGCGCATGGTTGAGCAGAAACAGCCCGCCTAGCCCCAAACTGTAAAGCAGTCCGTGAGCTTTTGCACGTAGAAAGTACATTAAAGAAAATACAGTAAGTAAACAGCGTTTTAACAACAGTTGGCGTCTGGGCGGTAGGTAATAGGCTGTAGGTGGTTTTTACTAAGTGCGCTACCCTCTGTAGGATTTTCCCTCTGCCTTGACTGTTTTCTTCCGAAACCGACGGAAAGCAGCTGTATTTGCTCTTATCGCTTTCTCTATAGACGCTGTTGACATAATTTTCAGCTCTCTGTTGAAGTCTGCCAGGTGATCTAAATCTTGTACAAATTCGGTGTTTTTCGCTAGCGCTCTGGCATGATACCTGGCGGCTACGTGATAGCCCTCGTGCTCTTGGCAATATGCTTTTCCCATCTCATTTAATGCTTCTTGAGAGGACATGCCAAACAGCGGTTTCTGTAGCATTTTATAAATAGTGGAGAAGTACTGCTCATCTTGAGAGAAGATGCCAGGGACTGTGACGGAAAGCTCATTCATAGAAAATTGAATGGAGCGAACCATGGCATTGACCGTAAGCTTCTCAAATGCATTGGGCTGTTTGAAATCTCGATAGATTTCGTGGCTAATAAACTTGGAGGTCGCGGTGTGATAGCCTTCGTCAAAACAGTGATTGTGAGAGATCAGAGTAGGTGCGGGGACAGGCTTTCCGGCATTTTCTAGCTCTTTGCCGTAGGCAGAATGCTGATACTCTTTTACCTTGGCTTGAATGTTGCGCAGACCTCTAGCTACAAAGTACTGACTGGCTACAAAAGGAGACTGTCCTAGTACAGATTGTAGCGACATGAGTGGAATTTTGGAGAGCGGCCCACGGCCCTGCACCTGCGGCTTAGTGTGCGAAGCATCTAAATAATTGGGCATGGGCCGCTCAAAGATTGTTTCGCCAAAGAGCGCTTTTTCTGTCACTCGGCCAATGTTGCGAAAGGCTTCTACATGGGTGCGCTCTTGAGATGTTTCTAAATCTAGTGAGTGACAGACCACTTCGTAGCCACCTATTGGATAGAATGCGCCGCAGCATATTTGATTGGCTACCATGGTTGTAATTTCGCCGCCCATGACGTAGTTATAAAAGCAAACCCAATAGATATGGTTAAGCGCTCTCTTTTGAGCCTCGGAGGCCGCTTCATAAATAGAGCTGCCATACAGAAGAGACAGCTCGGGGTATGTCCAATTGGCATCTGCGTTACTCGCATAGTCAAAGCTCTTTTGGAGCTGTTCCATGTTTTCAGTAAAGCTAGATGCTTTGTTGTTCTCATATATTTTTGAGATAGGAGAGACTCCCCTCAACTGCTTTTTGCGTTTGGCTGGTTGAGCGACCTCTAGAAGGGGGGGCTCCATTACTGCTGAAGCTTTTGCCGTGTTCGTCATTCGATAAATCCTCTGAATACTTAATTACTTACAATTTTCTTTTGTGTTTTGCTTAGTCGACAGAATCTAGACCCGTTGAGGGCTAGAACTTTCAGGCTGGGCTAGCCTTTCATTCGTTTTTGAATTTTCTTTAGTCGCCATTCTAAAACGCGGCGAGAGACTTTTCTGAAGGTAACACCTTCTAGCTGGGCGATTAACTTGCCCTCAGCTGTTATCAGATTGATATTAGCACTTAGGCAGTTTCCCTTTTCGTCACGGGAATACATCTTTTGCAAATCGACCAATAATCTTGAACCTAATCGATCGAAAATTTCCATTCTGTCGAGCCCAACCGGCAAGTAGGCATCCTGCGTGTCTATCTCTGGGAGCTGCGTTCCTAGAACTTGTAAGCAAGCATCTAACAGCACTGGATGAACAATTTGCGACTCAGCATCTGTTGCTAGGTGCGTGGGAAGCTGTACTTCGCCTAAAATGCCTGTTTGGCGATCGCACAGGCGAGTGATTGCTTGAAATTGCGGTCCATAGAAAAAGCCGCAAGCCCTCATCTTTTGATAGAACTGGGGATCGGACAGTTCTTTTGTAGAACATATGGGCTGCTCGCAATAGGCCGCTAAGTCGGGAGCCGTCTCGGTAGACGATAGGTTAGATAGCTCAATAAGATGACTAAATGTGGACGGCTGTCGAACTTGAATAGTGCCTGAGGCGTGCAGCTGCCAGAGTGCTTCTGGCTGAGAGCTATCATTTTCGCTCGATATTTCGAAGGAATAAGCGGCCTCGTCAGTCACTTTTAGAGCGGTGTGAATGAGCTTGGAGTCGCTGCTTGTAAATATTGGAAGCGCTTGATAAATGACAACGTCTTCTAGTACTAGCTTGTGAGTACCCAGCGTTTCTATCCCGGCGAGAAGCGCCATAGATAGGTAAGCGGCGGCGGGTACTAATACCGTCTGGTAGATTTGATGATCTTTGAGGTATACCGGATCGTCTTGCCGAAAGCAGCGCTCGAAACAGCGTAATTCTCCTTCGGAAGGCTGGATCTGTTGTCCGAGTAGTGAAGGATGCGAACTGCTGGCGATTGCAGCATCGACTAAGCCTGTTTGTGGTTCAACTTGCGCTTCAACCTGTGCTTCAATGTTAATTTTCTGCATAATTCTCTAGTCCTAGAAGGCGAGGAAATGACAATTATTATTTTTTGCTTGCTTGAAGCCGACTCATCATGGAGCCCAGTTCAGACTGTAGATTTTTGAAGTCTGTTCTATGTGCTGGGTTCTGGCTCCAGTCGCTAACAATAGTGAGATTCCCATTCAAAAAATCGGCTTTGGTAGTGGAGCGTCGAACTTTTCCGCTGGATGTTTTGGGCACTGTTCCGGTCTTTACGAGTGCGATCGCATAAGTTTGTAGCGCATGACGAGAGGCGACTGCCTCGCGAATACGTTTAAACACCTCTTCAGATATAGGCTTTCTAAGGTAGCTGCGCTTGAGCTCGTAAACAATTACCAGCTTCTCAGTGCTTTTAACGTCAATTGAGAAGGCAACACCGCTGTTTGTGCGTAGGGCCGGATGACTCTCTTCAACCGTCAGTTCAATGTCTTGCGGGTAATGATTTTGCCCTCTGATGATGATGAGATCCTTGAGTCGTCCGGTGATAAATAGCTCATCTTTTTGAAGAAAGCCTAAGTCGCCTGTTCGCATGAAGGGCTTGTTGCTTACCGGCTTGCCGTCTGCATCTAATAGTGTGGCTTGAAATGCTCGCTGAGTCTCTTTGGGGTTGTTCCAGTAACCTTGAGCCACACTCTCGCCGGTCACCCAGATTTCCCCGATTTCTCCTTCAGTGCATAGCCTTGAGGTGTCTGGATTGGCAATGACTATCGCCTGCCCAGCAATGCTTTTGCCGCAGCCAACAACACTATGAGCGGTGCTGCTTATCGGAGTTGGCTGCACAAGATTTCTTTCTAAAGCATTCGCGTCTAATCGTAAAATGTTAGGGGTTGCCGACTGCGCTCCTCCAGAAATAATGAGTGTTGATTCCGCCATGCCATAGCAGGGATAAAAGCTGTCTGCGCGGAACCCGTAGGGTGCTAGCATCTCTGCGAATTTTGTCAGGGTCTCAGCACGAATAGGCTCGGCTCCGGTAAATGCCAGATCCCAACAGCTGAGATCTAGACCCTCTAGCTTTTCAGGTTTAGCTCTGCGGACAATTAAGTCGTAGGCAAAGTTCGGCCCACCGCTCGTCGTTGCTCGGGTATGAGAAATGGCCTTTAGCCACCGAACAGGCTTTTGAAGAAAATCGACAGAAGACATGAGTGTAACGGGAAACCCACCGTAGAGAGGCTGCAATACTCCGCCAATGAGCCCCATGTCATGATAGGGCGGTAGCCAGATGACGCCGCGACTGTTAGGGCTGTGATTGAAACAGCTGTAAATTGCACCCAGATTATGCAGAAGGTTTCCGTGGCTAACCATGACGCCCTTTGGGTTTCCTGTTGAACCGGACGTGTATTGGATAAACGCGGTTGAAGAAGACTGACTTTTTAATGGTTGCCACTGAAGAGATAAATTCTCGTCTAAGCTTTCTACATCCAATAAAGGGAGTCCTAGCATCTCCTGCGAGCTATTATCGGCGGCGGTTAAGCGAGCCTTGATATCAGTAGATGTCAGAGCTAGGCCGATGTCTGCATCTTTAATAATTGACTGTAGTCTCGATAGGTTTTGGTTGCGGCGGGGAGGATAGGCTGGCACTGCAACAACGTTTGCATACAGGCAGCCAAAGAAGGCGCTAATGTAGCTAAGTCCCGGCTGGTACAGTAACAAAACCCGAGTTCCTTGCGGTATGTTTGCTTGTAGCCATCCGCCTATTTTTCTGGCCTGCTTGTCTAGCTCGCCATATGTCATGGTCGCTTGCAGGGTCTCTCCGTTTCGTAAAAACGTGTAGCCGATTTGATCAGTGTGAAATTGCGATCGCAGCCGCAAGAGATCAACAAGAGAAACGACTTCTCTCATTTCTCCACTCATTTCCCCAAAGATATAGTGCTGAGTACCCATCGTTATTATTCCTATATGAATTAACGTGCGAGAGAAAAATACGGAAACAGAATAATCTTTGTGACCAGAGCTTTTGGTCACACTTTACGATCAACTTCTATGATCTCTGGCAGCAGGTCACCAGCGCATATTTAGCGCTGCTGCTGTTAATAACCGGTCAATGACCGACTAATAATCGGCAGTGCGACGATTGCTCGCCATATATGCAACTCCATACATTTGGCTATAACCGTATGTGTATGAAACGCCATACATAACTGTGCAGAGCTGCCCATACGACAGGTAGCCTCGTGTGCACGGATTATGGATATGTACAGATTTGGTCAACAGGCTAAAGCTGTAAGAAGCCCCTAAATCAGACGCTTACAGCCACTGTAGAATCGATCTGTAGAAACAATCTTGAAAAGACTTATGGCAGAGAGAAGAGATGTTGTTTTGCCCCTTATTATGACTGAGCGACACGCCTGCTGAAAGCGGTGCACAGTCTTGAAAAGGCATAAAAGCACTAACTAGACAGCCATTGAGCGATAACTATCTGTTAGAAGAGACACTTGAAACCGTGGACATCAAAGTCAAGTAGAAATCACAGTCAAGGTGCAGACGATTTTACGAAGGAGTCAAAGTTGACTGTGAATATACTGAGATTTTTATCCAAGTCTCATAGAAAATTCAAGTACAATTATACAGCTTCATCTAAACTTCATAAACTAGAGTGTGATTTTTTCTTTGAGCAACTCGATACAGCAACTCGATATAACCAAATAGCTGAAAGGCCCCTGTCGTGAAGCGAATAGCTGACTCACCAGCTCTGCGAAATGCCTTGTCAAGGCCGTTAGTGACCTGTTTACCTATCTGCTTGCTAGGCGGAGTGAGCAGATATCTTGACGACAGTAAACCGCCAGAAGCGACTGATATATAGATGCAAAACTGAGCCTATCTGTAAGCTGTGTCAGTTAGTTACCTATTAGATTGAAGCCTGGCATACAAATAGAAAGTATCTCTAAAAGCAAGGAGGTAGGTGCCAATCAGACAGGCTGAGCTTAGGTATATAAATAGAGGGCTGCTTTTGTAATGGGTCTTTGCTTGTATAGCAAACATTAGATCGTACGGGCTCTCCATAAGGGTTCTCTATAAGAATGTTTTTTGTCACTGATTCATCACTGTTGCTCAGTTGTTTTGTATGTTGTCGCTTATTCGTCTCAGTTGATTGTTCCCGCTATAAGTAAATTAAATGAAGTCGTTAAATAGAGATATAGATCCGAATGTAGGTATCCCCAAAATAGTGATATTCAATACACTCTTTTAGAAATCCTTTAGCTATGATTCCTCAAGACAGCGTACATAAGGGCGCTGTAGGCTACGTAGATTTAGTCTGAAGACAAGTGTATGAGAGCTTGTCTGATTGGGATTTACCGATTGCAGTAAAGAGTCAGCTTATAGGTATTAGCTGGAATTTACGGTTGTTGGTAAAGTTTTAAACCTTGCTATTACAAATTCTGTCAACGATCTCTCATATTGGTTCTGCAATCGATTGAAAGATCTGTTGCTCATCTCAAAGCAGACTGCTTCTAAGGCCAATTGATTCAAAATTAAAGATCTAAATAGTAGGTGGCCTACCCGTATCGATAGGCGCGCTGAGACCTGTTCAACAAACTGTGTGGTACAGGCTCTAGGTGCTGTCGATAGCGAGGGTTGCCTGTGCATTGTCACGCTTTAGTGCTAAGGAACTTTTCACCATGACTGCGATAACAACCGAACCTGTTTTACCTAAAGATGCAGCGGCCGCAGCCGCAGATGCAGCGCCGGATTCTGAAGAGGTTAGAACCTGGCTTGCCGACTATCTCGCTGATCTGTTGGAAGTTGAAGGTGATGAAATCGACACATCCCTTTCTTTTGATCAGTACGGTTTAGACTCGTCTACTGCGGTGGGGATCACTGGCGACCTCAGTGACTGGCTAAATCAAGATATTGATCCTGTTCTTCTGTACGATTACCCTACAATAGATGCTCTGGTTGAACATCTTGAGTCCGATGCATCTTGAGTCTGATGCATAATGGACGGAGAGCCTGAAGAGATTACCCAAGTGGCCGTAGCTGAAGGGCTGTAGCTGAGAAGCCAAGCTGAAAGGCCATAGCTGAGAGACTGTGGCTGAGAGACTGTAGCTGAAGGACTGTGGCTGAGAGATTTAAGAGAGACCTGAAAGACGTCTAAGATTTGAAAGACGCCCAAGAGAGACCTGGAGAGACCTGAAAAATACAAAGCAACAAAGTAAACAAGAGGTGTAAAGGCTTAAAGCTCCGCTGAGCTGAGGCTGAGATATGCTGAGCCGAGTTCGCCAAATCGACATCTACTGAGTGAGCCGCTAAGACGGCTCGCTGCCTTTGACGTAGGAACCTTATTTATGATTACGACCTCTAGACCTAAAGTCCTGCAAGACTCTCCTTCGAGTGGTTTGCCAGGGCATAAGCGGCACGCCAATATCATTGAGAAAACCTGGAACAACAATACCGACTCAGACTATACTGAGAAGATGGTTGAGCTTGCTCGTGGGTTTGACTACGAGCGCGATAGGCAGTCATTCTGGGTTAATCCTGAATTGTCTTTGTTGTACGGTACGCCTGTTTGGGATCAGGCTACTCACGCTCAGAAGCTGGCACTGAACCATCTTTACTGGGTTGGGAACTACAACCACACTGCGATAAGTGAGGCCAGTACGAGTGTCTACAATCTTGTGACATCTGGCGTTTTTGAAAAGGTGGGCGGCTACGATACGCTCTGCAAAGAGCTAGTCTTTGAGACGGAGCAGGAAAGTCATCATATCAGAACCTTTCAAAAGATAGGCTACAAAACAAAGCTATCCCTACTGGGTAAGTCGTGGCTAAAGAATCCTTATTACAGGCATTTTAAGGACTCAGATAAAGTCTCTTCACCGAACGCAGTTAAGTCGCTGCTGTGGAATACTTTTTCTTCAGATCCGTTTAGCAATGCATTAGAAGGTGTTGCTAACTTTATGAATCGCCACCGTTCGCATCAGTATTCTAGCTATCTACAAGATCTTAAGGCTAAGGGGCAGTCGCTTCCTACCGCATCAGATGGTTTGGGTGGACGGAGTGCGCCTCGCTCGATATTGAAGTTTTTTGCGGCTAACTGGGGAAGCTCGGCTTTTCTGGCCGCTCAGTACTATTCCATTCGGTACATTGCTAATGCGATTCTAAAAAATCAGGAGTTTGCTTACTTTAAGCATTACAAACAGCTATCTAAAAAAGGCGAGTATATTCCAACGCCGACGGCTATCTCTTACTATCATCTTCTAGATGAGGCTTTTCATACTACGATCTCTCAGACGGTTGCTAAGGAGCTGTTTGCAGATTTTGCTAAGCCAACACTGTACGAGAGATCGGTGGCTGGTCTTTCTGTGTATATGTGGCAGCGCAATTTGCTCAGCGGCCTGTCTGGTGTATTGCCTGGAAGGTGCACTGCTGACGACCCTATGTTTATGCTGTTTTTCTACCGGCTGTTTAGGTCCGATCTGTTTAATATGTCAGCGCAGGAGGCATTTGGCTGGCTAAAGCAGTGTTTTTGCCAGGAGCACGACGGCTACCATACTGGACTGAAGTATCACGCTAGCTTGCTGGGCTCTTTACAGCAGCTGTTCGGTGGGTTGGAGTATCAGTGGGCTGTTAATCGTGATATGCGCATGATGGCTGCTGGCGCTTCTGTTGAAAAATCAGTTAAGAGAAATGCTGAGACGTTCTCTCACTTCAAACACTGTTTAGACGGGGTTGCTTAGCAGAAGCGGCCTAGAAAAAGGTGCCTGGAAAAGCTATTGAAAGGCATTGCTCAGTGAAGGGCTGTCAAGAAATAGTGGCGTCGGTCTGAGTTGTTGATATTAAATGCTTGTGCGAAGTTGATATGGATTCAATCGCTATTGTGGGGATGGGCTGTCGCTTTCCTGGTGCGGATACTCCCGAAGAGTTTTGGCAACTGCTAGAAGATGGTCGAGATATGGTATCAGAGGTGCCATCGGATCGATGGTGCCCTGATAAGTACTATGATTCTGCGCCGTCAACGCCTGGGAAAGTTAGCACTCAGTGGGGTGGCTATTTAGAGAGGCCCATCGATCAGTTTGATGCTGAGTTTTTCAATATCTCTCCTGAAGAGATGGAGAATGTAGACCCTCAACAGCGAGTGATGCTTGAGGTTGCCTGGGAGGCTGTAGAGCATGCTGGAATTTCGCCAGATAGTTTGTCAGGTAGTAAGACAGGCGTGTATGTTGGCATGTCTACGATTGATTATCACCGTTACCTCTACAGGCATGCTACTGCGCTCAATCCGTACAGCGGTATAGGCACCTCTCCTTGTATTGCCGCTAATCGCATTTCGTTTTGTTTGAATTTGCGAGGGCCCAGTTTCTCTTTGGACTCGGCCTGTTCATCGTCTCTGCTGGCAATTCATTTGGCCTGTCAGAGCTTGCAGAGCCGGGAAAGCAATTTATGTTTAGCCGGGGGCGTTAATTTGATGTTAGCGCCGGAGCCTAACATTCAGCTTTCTCAAGGCCGTATGCTAGCGGCAGACGGTCGCTGTAAGTCTTTTGATGCCAGTGCAGATGGCTACGGCCGAGGCGAAGGGTGTGGCGTTGTACTGCTCAAGCGGTTGGCGGATGCGCGAGCAGATAAGGACAATATCTTAGGTGTGATTGAGGGAATAGCCGTTAATCAGGATGGGCTGAGTAACGGGCTGACCTCTCCCAATGGAATTGCCCAGCGAGAGGTGATTGAGACTGCTTTATCCAGGGCCGAGGTTGTGCCCTCACAGATTAGCTATGTAGAATCGCATGCTGTCGGTACGCCTTTGGGTGATGCTATTGAGCTGAAGTCTTTAACTGATGTTTTGATGAAAGACAGAGCAACTGACCAGCCCTGTTGGGTGGGTTCGGTAAAGACAAATATCGGCCACTTAGAAGCGGCAGCAGGCATGGCGTCTGTTATGAAAGTTGCGCTCTGTTTGCAGCACGAAAAGATTCCTGCAAACCTGCATTTTAACGATCTCAATCCTTACATTTCCAAAAAGCGGAGCGCCTTGACTTTTCCGCAAGAGACTCAGCCCTGGCCTAAAGATAAGGAAAAGGCGCGCTTTGCGGGTGTCAGCGCATTTAGCTATGGTGGGACAAACTGTCATCTTGTGATGTCGTCAGGCGATGAGCCTTTAGTGATGCCAAAGACGATTGCAGGAAGAGGACAGCTGGCTGAGCGTGCTATCGTGTCGCATCATCTGCTGACGCTTTCTGCCAAGAGTGAGCAGGCGCTTGAGGCGGTTGTGCGAGACTATGGTGACTGGATGCGATCGCACCCGGAAACGGCCCTCTCTGATATCTGTTTTACTGCGAGTACGGCGCGATCGCATTTCGACTATCGAGTCGCTTTTATCAGTGACTCTACAGAGGCCTTATCTCACCAAATGGATCGGTTTCTAGCTGGCAATTTGCCAACAGGAAGTGATTCTGATGTTGCTGTAGGAAAAGCGACTAAAAGACGAAAGAAAATAGGCTTTTTGCTCGGTCAAGTAGGGGACTCTCTCTTTTGTCTTGCCTATCGGCTGTATCAGACGCATCCGGCTTTTAGAGGGATGGTTGAGTCGTACGGAGACTATCTGAAGAAAGATGATGATATGACCGTTAGTGATTTGTTGGCAATTGCCTCTGACCAGCAGACCGCAACGAAAGGTCAAGACTTGGCGCTTCAGGCTTCAGATATTGCTCTGGGTGTTGTTGTTGAATGTGCAATCGCCAGGCTTTGGAAAAGCTGGGGAATTGCTCCGAAGGCAGTGATTGGAGAAGGCATTGGTAAGCATGCTGCCGACTGCCTGACAGGCGATGCTCGAATTGAAGATCGTCTTGCTTTGCTCATGGATCAAGAGCAGCTGACTGGCTTCTCTCGTGACGAGCAGGCATTAGGTGAGCAGACATCCGGTGAGCAGACATCCGGTGAACAGGTGTCCGGTGAGCAAGCATTATCAGAGCTGGGCTGTGATTATGTGTTAGCGGTGGGCGGTGATTTTGGCGGTGATCGCACCTCATCGCAAGACGGCTGGGTGAGCTTACTTCATCAGCTAGCATCGCTTTATGTAGCCGGTGTGCCTGTTGACTGGCAGCGCTTTTACGAACACACGTCTTACCGTCGTTTGCACCTGCCGACCTATCCCTTTCAGCGAAAGCGTCACTGGTTTGAGCCCAAGCAGCCTGAGTCCTCTCAGTACGATAGTCAGCCGCCTGGCTTTCAACCGTCTAATCCTCAGCAGCAGCCCAATCTCCCAAAGGCTGTAGCTAGTTCACTCAGTCATTAAAGCCTTCTTGTAATAGAACAATACTCTACCGGAGATTTTAATCAATGCAGGTTATAACAGACAGCCCAACCGTAGACGATATTCAAAGCTGGCTCACGGGTCAGCTCTCTGAAAAGCTAGCTATTGAACCTGGTGAGATTGATCTGCAAGCGCCTTTTGATAGCTATGGTTTGGATTCAATGACAGCGATCGCGCTGGTTGAAGAAGGCAATAAGTTCTTGGGACTGGAGCTTTCACCGCTATTGATTTGGCACTATCCAACGATTGATGCACTTTCAGAATTTTTAGCTGAAGAAGTTAAAACTTCAGACGTTGAAACGTTTGAAATTTAGCACAGCTCTAGCTTTACGCCTTTCTGATTTTTCTCTTTCTCTTGTTCATTTCTGCTGAATTCGATACTTTTATTTTCTAGATATTAGAGCATTTCTATCATGAGCATCTCCACACTCCTCACTGATCTAGACCAGCAAGGCATTAAATTGTGGGACGATAGCGGCAAGCTAAGAATTCATGCGCCCAAAGGCTCTTTGACCGATCAGCTCAAGGCGGAACTGGCGACCCGCAAGGCTGAAATTCTAGATTATCTGCGCCAGGACGAGTCAGCAGCTGCATCCGATCTGGTGGGTTCTGATTTGTTCACCATTGGCTATTTGATTGGGGGCTGCACTAAAAAGGCCGCGACTGCGCCGACGCCGCCTATTATCGAGCCCGAAAAGATGGCGGCTACGCTGAGAGTGACTTTAAAGCCTTTGCCGAAAGGATACAACAACCAAACGGTGCTTGACTTTCGAGAGCAGTTGGCGCAAAAGCTTAGCGGTGTAGGCGTTCAGGTGGTTCCCTGGGAGAGCGCCACTAGAGACTTTAAGTATGATATTGAACTGCCCATTGACTTGCCTTTTGTGACGTGGAAGAAGGCTTCAACAATGAGGGTGGTTAAAACCGATATTAACGCTGTTATCGACGTTGAAAAGCAGCCATCGTGGCTGGATCGGACGAAGAGCTGCGCGGCAGAAAAGGTGTATCAGCTCTATTCTCGGCTGTTTGCTGGCAATAAGAAGATTTCAGTTTTGGGTATTACAAAGCTGATTGGCTGGGCAGAGGACTATGCTATTCAGCGGATTGAAGATCCTACCAATACTCAGGTAATTACCCTTACTGAGCTAGAAGATACGGCCGCCGATCCAGATGTGCCCTACCGCAAAAAGATTGTTCAGGGGGTGAATGCGCTAGTTTCAACGTTCTCTGAAATTGTGATTGCTGTTCAGCCGTCACGCTTTTCCATCGTTAATATGAATCTTTCGGACTCTGTGTTCTCTATAGATGAGCTAGATAGCTTTATCTTAGGGTCTTTGGTTCCTAAGATTTATGTGCCGATTGTGCCGTTGCCGATTAGCCGATTTAAGGTAGATCGCTATCAGCCGACAGCCTCTCGCTATGCTGAGGAATTGATCAGACTGAGTTCAGCATTGGCTTCAACCGATCTGTTTCCTTCTGGATTTTCTATTGGTAAAGTCGTTAAGCGGAAATCTCATAGAGATATTGTCAATTTACTTGTGGATGGGAGAACAGGTATCTCTTACGGATTTGTGGCCTATATTGAGCCGCCTGTTTATGTGGGTGCGACGGAGATTTCTGCTGAGGAATGGGGTGAGCTTGCGCCGGTTGAGATGGTCTCTAGCAATCGCCTGCGGCAGAACGCGCTGGGGCGACGTTATATGAAAACGACGGTAGCGGGGAAAGCTGTTTTTAAGCAGCTGCCCGATGTTTGGTTTGTCAGCTCCCGGTCTGGCTCTAATAAAACCTGCTTAAATCTTGAAACCGACGTTCTGAGAATCGGGCTTACGTCGGGCCTTGAACTGCAAATTCCTGAGAGTATTGGCCCGGAGCTTGAAGTAAAGCCGTCTTATGATGTTTATGTAATGGCGGCGATCGCACTTTCAACAGCGCTATACGCGCCTCATATGCTAGCCGATGACGGTGCGCCGCTGATTCACTTTCATGGCTATCCTGCGGCCGACTGGTTCCAATCGAACGAGCGCTGCACGGGCGTTTCTAATCCGTCAGTTCCGTGCGGTACCTACGAATCTGGCGTTCTTAACTTTTTAGGATTGCGCAGCCTCGCTGAGCAGGAAACTCGCGACATTGACTTGATTTGCTTGGTTGAGCCAGACCACGGCGCGAATTTCATCGCGCGCGATGTTGACTACCTGCTAAAAAGAGTTTCTGAGGGCATTCAGCAGGGTGATATTGAGCTAGGTGGTAAGCACTTTCCTTCGCTGAAAAGAGCAATGCCGATGACTAGCTTGTCAGCGGGGTTATAAGCGAGCGTGAGCTGCCGAAGATTTTTGAGAGAGTCGTTTTAAGAGAATCATTCCAAGAAAGCCAGCTTAAGAAAGTCGTGTTAGGAGATAAACAGTGATAGCGTTAGCCGGTAAAACAGTTCTTCTGACGGGAGCTTCTCGGGGAATTGGTGCTTCTATGGCGATTGCGATCGCTAAAGAAGGCGCGACCGTTGTCGGGCTGTCTCGTTCTCAACAAGGGCTGGCACAGGTTCAGCAGCAGATAGAGGCTGTGGGCGGTCGGATGATTGCGATTCCGGCTGATGTGAGCCGAGTTAGTGAGCTATCGACACTGATCAAAGAGGTTAAATCAGCGGCAGGGCCCATCGATATTTTGATCAACAACGCTGCTATCGAAATCTACCGGGCTTTTCAAAACTACTCGCTAGATGAAATTCAGCGAGTGCTCTCTACTAATTTACTGGCTGCTATTGAACTTAGCCGTTTACTTCTGCCCGATATGCTAGCGCAGCAGACGGGCCATATTATCAATATCGCCTCGCTCGCTGCGAAGAAGGGACACCCTTACGACAGCATTTACTCAGCTAGTAAGGCTGGCCTGCTGATGTGGGCAGACGCCATTCGGCAAGAGCTGTCGGGCTCTGGCGTAACCGTATCAACGGTTTGCCCTGGGTATGTGAAAGATCAGGGGCTGCTCTCTGATACTAAGGTTCATGCGCCGCGTTTTGCAGGTGTTTCGATGTCTAAAGATGTTGTTGCTGCTGTGATTAAAGCGATTAAAACCGATCGGGCTGAAGTTGTTCTCAACGAAAATGCTTATATGACGCTGCTAACACAGTTTTTGTTTGCGGTTGAGCAGTTTTCTCCCCGTTTTGGTGATATGGTTAACCGCTGGCTAGGTGTTCCGCAGCTTAATTTAAAGCGCGCTGAAGTTCAGTCCGCTATGGTTCAGCGTTCATAGTCAATTATTCCGTTTTTAAATAGTGAAGACAAATAGTGAAGACGTCTTGTTATGCTTCTACATCCTTTAGCAGGCAGCACCCCGAACAATTGGCAGAAGCTGAAGAGAGAAAACGGCGGTATTGATGCGTCTTCTCTCTTCAGTGCGCTGAAAATTACCCTTTCAACATTCTCTGGCCTACCTTTTAAGGCCGTAGAAGATTTTAAGTTTGGCCAGAAGATTGAGCAGGTTGATATCGCAGTGCCGCCTGTTTTTATTATTGGCCACTGGCGAAGCGGGACCACTTACTTTCATCGAATGATGTGTCTGGACGATCGCTTCGGCCACATGACCAACTTTCAGTCGTTTTTGCCCCATGTATATATGGGGGGGCGTAAGCTGTGGCAGCCTATTTTTAAGATGACGATGCCGCGAAAACGACCTATGGATAATGTAGAGTATCGCTTAGGTTCCCCGGAAGAAGAAGAGTATGCGCTTGGAAATGTTAGCCCATACAGCTTTTATCACTGCATGTACTTTCCTCGCAACATGAGACGCCTCTTTGATCAATCTCTGTTGTTTGAGGGTCTGTCAGAATCAGATGTTGCTAGCTGGAAACGCAGTTTCCTTAACACTTTAAAGAAGCTGACCCTCAGCACGGGCGGCAAACAGCTGCTTCTAAAGAATCCTGCAAATACTGCTAGGATTGACACGCTTTTAGAACTCTTTCCTAACGCAAAGTTTATTCATATTTATCGAGATCCACTGGCTGTCTTTTCTTCTACAAAGCGTTTCTATGAAAAAATGCTGCCTCATTACGCACTGCAGAAGTACACTGAGCAAGAAATAGAAGACAACATCATCCTTTTCTATCAGCAGTTGATGACTCGTTTCTTTGAAACCAAGGACCTGATTCCGCCAGAAAATTTTATAGAGATTAGATACGAAGACTTTGTCGGCAATGAAGTTGATATTTTGAGGCAGGTATATTCGCAGTTTCAGCTGCCGGATTTTAAGGCTGTTGAAGGTGAGGTTACAAAGAGCGTTTCTGCTTCAAAAAACTATAAAAGTAATCGCTATTGTATAGATGAGAAGACACTAGAAAAGGTCACCGATCAATGGGCCTTTTCGATTGAAAAGTGGAAAGCTAGCGAGTTTAAAGTAAATAGAGAGAAAGAGTTGGCACAGTAGGCTGTTGCAGAAACGGCTTGGCTTCTGATTTGTTCTCTGGTTTGTCTTCTACTGGGCCTGTCTGAGACGAACAATGCCACGCCTGCTGGAATAGAGAATAGAGCCATCTTTCGCAACAGTGTGCTGATTGCCCTGGTCGAGATAGCGGGCGTCTCTCCCTAGCCGTTGATCGAGCAGAACTTCTCCTGTTTCAATATCTAACCCGCGATAGTGGTACGAGCAGCCTACTCTTCCGCTCCCATAGACAAGATTGGTTCGCGTAGATGCGGTTGGAATACCGTTAAAATGAACGGCCTCGTTCGCCCAAACGAGCCCGAAACGACGGGCGTTTGGGTCCCAGTCTACGCGCTGAACGCCGCTGACAGGATCGCAGCCTGGAGTGAGCCCGGCCCACTGCGCAACAAACACTGAGTTGTTTAAAACCGCAGGCGAATTCTCTGCGGTAAATCCTGCGCCTTCTGGGGTTGAATGCGGCAGTGCTAGCACTGCCGCGACTCTTCGCTCTTCGCCGGGAAGGCCCTGCCAATCGGAGGGAATAGCGCCTCGCCAAAAGGCAACCAGTCGGTTTTGCGGTGCGTGACCATCGACGGCAACAACCACACCTGTCTCGGGCGATCCAATCAGACTGGGTGTGGTGCCGCTACCGGTACAGCGTTCCCCACGAGCAACCCGTAAGGCTTCACGAAAGCGAGTTCTTCTACGGCTAAATCGGCGTGGCGATGACGGCTCATCGGACTGGCAACCAGGACCCCGAAAATCGTATTCTGCGCTCCAAGCCGTTTGAAAACGACCCTCTCTCCAGTCTATGGCCGATATTGCTGTCTGAGAGGATATATACAGACGGCCAGATTCGTCCATTGGAAAAGCATTGTGAAAACTGACTGATTCATCGGACACTGCCAAGTCGTGAACCGCGACCACCTCGCCGGTGTCTAGTGACACTGCGGCTATTCGATTGTTCTCCAACAGCACCATCAGATGACCGTCGTAGCTGAGGGTGAAATGAATCGTCATTTGACCAATCTCTTCGGGAATGACGATGGTGCGTTTTACCTCTAGCTCACAGCTGGGACAGTCGGTGGAGGTATCGCCTACTAAGTAAAACGTATTCTCTCGGCGACTGGTAGAGACAATCTCTCCTGTTTGCAGGACCAATAGGTTCCAGTCAAAATCTAGTCTTTGACGAGGCAGGGGTAGAAAGCTCACTTGATCAAAACTCTCGCCATCTATTAGGCGCTTCACTATTCCCTGACGAGTGCTGCCAATGGCTGCCTGCGAACCGTTACTGTAGGCTTCAGCTAAGACCGTCCAAGGTGACGTTCCACCCGGGGCATTTCTGTCAAACTGGGTGCGCAGCCGACTGTTCTGACGCGGTGCTTCAAAGTCTCCTGAGGCCTGGGCCTGAGTGCTCTGGTGAAAAATTGGCCAGCCGGAATCAGCTAGGTACGGATGCCTGGATGGACCTGTTTGGGCTGGGGCCGAACCAAGGGCTACTGTTGAAAGCACGCCTATTAAGGAAGCACTGACTAAAGCTAGTTTGCGCATGCTCACTACATGGAAGAAGGCTTTGGTGAAGAAGGCTTGTGCGAAGAAGGTTTTGGTGAAGAAGGCTTTATCAGCACGTACAGCTTGGGCGTTGCCAATTCTAAATTTGGCAACGCCCCTAATAAAGCAGGCTATAACGTAGTTTTAGTCATGACTAACGGCGGTTGCGCTCACGAATTACTGACCACGTGTTGCCGCGAGGGCCGGTGACTTCACGCGTGACCTGACCGTCTTCAACCGTGCGTTCAGTCGTTGATGAGTTGCCGTTGGGGCCGGTGCGAATGAGATTTCCGTCCTCATCAATGGTGGCTGTCGCCTCTCTAGATTCGCCGTTAGGACCTGTGGTTGTGCGAATAATTTGGCCATCTTCGACCGTTCGTTCGGTGGTTACTTCGCGGCCATTTGGTCCTCTGCGAATAACCTGTGCATCTGCGCTGAACGCTGAGCTACCCAACAGTGCCAGGCTGGCGCTCAATACTAAAAACAATTTGCCAGAAAACGGCTTGTCAAAAAACTTCAAATTACTGCGTGGAGTTAACATTGCTTTAATCTCGTGGTAGAGGGCTAAATTCAGCACGCGTTTAACATTTGCCGGACTCTTCACCGGATTAATGACTCCTATATTATAGTGACAATCCCTGGTGATGATCGCATTATTATCTCACTTTGGCATCTCTTATTATCTCACTTTGGCATCTCACTGCTGCCATCATATTGCTGCCACCACCTTACTGTAAGTGATCCTTCTGAAGTATTTTTCCTGTCCGGACTATTGGCTATAAGTAAATATACGCTAGTCCCAAATCAACTTTCAGTGAAGATAAGCCGGTATCTAACGTTTGCATTTGATTTGATACGACATTAAATCTACTCTATTGCCTAAGCGTTAGCTAGCCGGTTGAGTTTGGTTCCTGTCGTCCCCTCAAGTAAAGGGATAGAGATAGGGACTGGCTGATTTACATGGCTAGGACGGGTTCAATCTGGACCTACGGTGTATCGGTCTTTCATTTCCTATATAGTCTTTGCATCTCCAGGGCTGACTGACTGATCAGATTGGCTCTTATCATTTTTTCTAGATCTCAACCTTGTGGATGGGATTTTATTGATTGTCTCTAGCATTATTTTTGCTAATTTTAGCTCTACCACTTTTGTTTTATCTGCCTTTAGCCGCATAGTCACAAAACATTTGTCATAAGACATCTGTTGTTTGCAGGTAGGCCAATAGTTGACTTGCTCTTCCTCTCTCTCTTTTTAGAGCTTCTAGAGGGAGCGTTCTGGTGAGCGCATGTACATGCTTCAGCTCACGGGCTTTAAGTCATCGTTCTCTCAGGCTGCATCTTTCAAGCCGCTTTCAAACCGCCTTCAAGGTATAGGTCTTGAGCGGAAAAGTGCTGCATTGAAATAAATAACAAACTTACGCTTTGTTGAAAAGACTTTTTGTACGTATATCCGGGTGAGATCTGCGTTCGAAGTTTTCGCACGCCACATTTTTTTGCACAGGTGCCTACTTACAGCTAGCTCATTAAACATTCAAATTTAGAGGAGACGTAAAGAATGGACAGTACTCGCCTAGAAGGGGCAGATTTGGTAGGTGCCGATGCGGATGCAATCGAGAGAATTAGCGAACTTTTAGAGCTGTTCAACTCTTCACAAACACCTGAAGAGTTGGGCGAGATGATCTCTGAGTACACCGACGAAAATCCATCTGTTGAGCGAACGCCAACGCCAAGACCAGCTCCCGATGGTCCTTTGATTGAACGGCTCTCTGGGGCAGAGGCACTGACGCCCGGTAGCGATTTATCTTTTGGGTTTAGAGATGAGTTTCTCAACTGGGGCCGGATTGGAAACGATGTTTTGATTAGCTACAAGCCTAGTAATCCGCTTGAGAATAGCGATCGCGTGGACTTAATGCTAGGTGATATTGCCGATGAGCAGCTGTTTCCAGACTCTTTTGATGAAAGTGAACTCATCACGCCGCTCCAGTGGGAAGATACGTTCGTTTTAGGTGATTGGAATCAGCCTTACTACACCGATCCAGATAGAAGATTTAGCGGTGGATTTGAAGAGCTTGCTATTATTGGAGACTTTGTCCCGGCTGCTGATAAGATTCGCTTGCACGGCTCAGCCAGCGACTATACGTTAAATACTATTTCACTGCTAGGACTCTCTTTTCAGGTGCTCGCTTATAAGCAGCCAGCTTCACCTGTTAATCCTAATCAACCACCCTCTGAAGTAACAGATGCTGTTGCGCTGATTACGAACCTGTTTGGGACTGCTGCTGGTCCTGGTGTTCCGCTTCCAGACTTGGATCTGAACGCTGACTACTTTGAATATGTCGGCACAGAAGCGCCTGCCTCTGCCGGATTTGAGAGCATTTTGCAGTCTGGTACGGAGGGCATTGAGCTATCGCTGGCGATTGAAACTGACTCGTTTGGGAACTTCTATGTTGCAGGTGCAACAGATGGCCCGCTTGATGGAGAAACCGGAGAAGGCTCTTACGATGTCTCGCTAACTAAGTACGACGCCGAAGGTAATCAAGTTTGGGTTCGAAAGTTTGGCACGCCTTTTGCTGATGTTGCTTTTGGCTTGGCCGCTGATGATACGAGCGTTTACCTGACAGGTGTAACTAGCGGAGACCTAGCTGGAGACAATGCGGGCGGGCAGGATATTTGGCTGGGCCGATTTGATGGTGATACGGGAGAAGCTGTTTGGACTAATCAGTTTGGAGATCCTGGTGTTGATGCGTCTCAAGGGATTGATGTTGACGAAAACGGCGACGTTTATCTCTCTGGCCTGCAAACCAAGCCCACACCGCCTGACACTGCTAACTTTCCGCTGACTGACGACTCTTTTGTTGCTAAGTTTGACGGTGACGATGGCAGCTTGATATTTCAAACGGCGTTTGGGACCGAGCCTGTGCCGGGTAATGCTGCTTTTGATGAATCATACGATGTGGCTGTAGGGAATGATGGCAGTCTGTTTGCTTCGGGCTGGACGCTGAGCAATTTAGAAAATCCAGGGTCAACAGGGAATAAGTCAGAGAACGGACTGTATGACGTTTGGGTCAGTCGATTTGATGAGGAGGGCAACCAGCTGTGGCTTCAGCAAATCGGCACACCAGCCTATGAATTCCTGTGGGATATTGAAGTGGACGCGGCGAATAATGCTTACGTGTCAGGTTGGACGCTGGGTGATTTTGACGGTGAAGGCAATGCTGGCTCTTACGATGTTTGGTTGAGTAAGTTTGATGCGGATGGCAATCAGCTCTGGACCGAACAATTTGGCACCGCAGGCGACGATGGGTCTTTTCTCGGTGGTATGGAAGTGAAATCTGCGGGCGATATTTTCTTAACGGGCTATACAAGAGATGCTTTTGTTGGTGAGAATGCTGGCCTGACAGACGTTTGGGTGAGTCGATTTGATACCGATGGCAATCAGCAGTGGATTCAACAGTTTGGAACTGCCTCTGATGATTTTAGTGCTGACATTACTATCAACGACAGCGGTACTCTCTATGTGACCGGACACACTGAGGGGTCTTTCAACAGTACGCAGCTGAATAAAGGCTCTTTTGATAGTTGGGTTGCGGCGCTTGATAGTGAAAATGGAAGTCTGTTGCCTGTTGTTGCCAATGAAAATCCTATTATTGCTGAACCGGGCGATCGCAGTCCGATTCGTGGTGATAACAGCGATAACTATATTGCGGGTAGAGCAGGCGATAACAAGCTCTTTGGCTACGGCGGTGATGATGTACTCATCGGTGATTTGGAAGAGCCGGGTGGCAAAGATGTCATCTTTGCAGGCAGCGGTGACGATACTGTGTCGGGTGGCAGCGGTGACGATCGTCTGTTTGGTGAAACCGGTGATGACACTATCCGTGGCGATGAAGGCGACGATCTGCTCCGTGGCGGCCGCGGTCATGACGTGCTCGATGGCGGTGGCGGTGACGACCGTTTATTTGGAGAACAAGGCAGCGATTCGTTAGCAGGTGGTGCGGGTGATGATGTGCTCAGCGGCGACGCGGGTAATGAAACGCTGGATGGCGGCGCAGGTGAAGCCCGGCTGTTTGGCGGAGCAGGAAGCGATACGGTAGGGGGAGGGGGAGGT
>CALDSK010000248.1 GCA_937911865.1 uncultured Synechococcus sp. | reverse complement strand
GGCGCTGTTTTGCGGCGGTGTGAGCGGTGGGCTGGTCACTACGCAAACGTACGAGCTATCAATGACTACGTTCTTAGATGGGGTTCGCGGCTACCTTAGCGTGTCGGATGTCATGCTGGTGATGGCGAAGGCTGCTTTGTTCGGCTGTGTGATTGCGGTGACCAGCTGTAGTCGTGGCATGACGGCTGCTCTACATGGTAAAGGCGTTGGGCAATCGGCTACCTCGGCTGTGGTGACAGCCTGGATCTCGCTCTTTTTGATTGATTTGATAATTTCTTGTCTGTCGCTAATTGCGCTAGTGCACTAGATTTTTGTTTCGGCTGCGTAAGCTGTACTAAAACCGATTCGCTGGTCTACTTATTTATAGCTGTCATACAATGCTCATCTGACTGTCACACAAAAGCCATACGGGTACGTCAGTATTTCTACATAGGAGTGATACGCTCCCTCACATCCACACATCGGCATCGCCCAGTCTTCGGTTCCTTTTGACTGCTGCGGTGCTGTTTTTTTGTCAATTTTTCGTTGAAATTTTAGCGAAGTGCTAGCTGTCAAACTGCTGGGTGTAGAACTGAGCGTAGCGCCCCCCCTTATTCAGTAGCTCAAGGTGAGTGCCTGACTCTAGAATTTTACCTTTCTCTAAGAACAGAATTCTGTTGGCCTGACGCACTGTGCTGAGTCGGTGGGCAATGATAAACACCGTTCGCCGTTTCATGGCTCGCTCTAGGGCTTCTTGTACTAGGGCTTCTGATTCGGGATCTAGGGCGCTAGTGGCCTCATCTAAAACCAAGATCCGAGGGTTGAGGTAGATGGCGCGGGCGATCGCAATTCTCTGCCTTTGCCCACCCGAAAAGTTGTTGCCGCGCTCGCCTACCCAGGTGTGATATCCCTGCGACATTGGGCTAATAAAGTCGTGCGCATTGGCGACTTTGGCAGCCGCTTCAACCGCTTCATAGTCCACCTCAGTCTGGCCATAGGCAATGTTCTGCGCGATGGTGCCAGAAAACAAAGCTGTTTCCTGAGGAACCGTACCAATCTGATGGCGCAGGCTCTCAATCGTAACCGTCTTAATATCGATACCGTCAATTAGGATTTGGCCCTGCTGAGGATCGTAAAAGCGGGCTAGTAAGTTGACGATAGTGGTTTTGCCGGCGCCCGAGGGGCCAACCAAGGCAATCACTTCGCCCGGACTGACGATTAGGTTGAGATTGCTGAGGATGGTCTCTTGGCCGTAGCCAAAGCTAACGTTGCGGTAGTCTACTTTGCCAGTGATGGCCGGAAGGGCGATCGCATCTTCTGCTTCTACCAAGGTTGGCTCCAAGTGCATCAGCTCAAAGATTCGTTCTGCCGACGCTTCGGTTTGCTTATACAGGTTGTAGTGCTGAATGACCAGGTCGATCGGGTTAATTAAAATTGCGACGGCGGCCAAGAAAGACACAAATTCGCTGCCAGTCATTCTTCCGATCGAAATTTGCCAGGCACCAACCAGGAAAAACAACATAATGGCCAGTGCTTCTAACAGTCCGACAACCGGATACTGTACCGAAGTGAGATATTCACTTTTGAACTTAGCGTCGCGGTTGAGCTGGGCTTCTTTGGCAAACCGGCCGCGTTCGTATTTCTGGGCGGCAAAGGCCTGAACAATGCGAATACTACTAAAGACTTCTGTGATCAGAGAAGAGAGGGTAGCGATCGCACCCTGATTCTTCCGAGAAAGCGTCAACTGCCGCTGGCCAAACTGACCGATCAAAAATCCCACTACCGGCGCAATCAACAGCCCCGTCAAAGACAGCTGCCAGTTCAAATACAGAATGTATATGCTCAGTACAACAATCTGCAAAAGGCAGGATACAAACTGCTGAGACATTTTAAAGACAACTTCGCCTACCCGCTCCACATCTTCGGTGATGCGGTAGGTCAAGTCACCGGTTTGCGTGTCGGCAAAATAATCAATGCCCATCCGGTGCAGACTGGCATATACCCCATTCCTCAGTGCTAACACGACGTTCAACGAACCATTGATCGCACTGACCCGCTGGCCATACAAAAACGCGCTTTGCACAACAAAGTCCAACATTGCCAGCCCCAGCCAGTAGGCTGTTTGCTTCACGTCGCCTTTGCCGATAGCCTCAGTGGCATATTCTGCGAGCTTCGGTAAAATCGGCACCGTAGCCACGTAGCCACACACGCAAATCAGCGTAATGATAAAAAAACGCTTTTCTGCCTTCAAAAACGGCAGAAGGTGGCTGTAGCTAGAACGATTTTTATCAGCGCTTTTCACGGTGTTTCCAAAGCAGTGTTTTTACCTGTGATGTTGTCGCTCATGCTGGGCTGGGTTGCTCGGTCCAAATGCGTCAAAATCAAATTCGCAATTCTAGCAGAGGCTCCAAACGGACCAAATCTCGCCTGACCGTTCTCTACGCAAGCTTTTAGGTACTCCTCATCTTCGACCGTTTCCACAACACACCGCGCTGCTTCTTTCAAAATTGCTGGTGTAGCCGCCTGCGTACCAATGGTTTTCACAGAAATGCCTAGCAGCCTATCTTGAGCCTCTGCAAAGGCATAGGTGAACTGTGGTCCTTCCCCGGCAATTTGCACAATCGGCTTACCAATGGCCATAGCCTGGTCTACGGCTAGTCCAGCCATGCCTACCACCAGCTTCGTCCGACAGGCAATGTCGCTAAACGCATCGCTGTAGCAAAGAATTTCCACCGGTTGAGAATAGTCTGCCGTTTCGCCCCCTTTTAGCCGAACCCAGGGCTTGCCTCCATCTGCAGACTCATGCTGCGAATAGGTCCAGCCTTCGGCCTGAGCAATCTTTTGCGCCTCTGCCATCACGCTAGGCACCAACGCCGCTCGAAACTTTAACGCAGGATTGAGCTGCGCGGCTTCTAATGCTAGCTGCATCTCTAGTTTAAAGTTCCGTACGGCCTCTGCGGTACGCGAGCCCGGCAGCAGCGCAACCATAGTATCGCCTTCTGCAATCTGAAGGTCTTTGCCCTTGGGTTTGAGCCGATCGAGCGAAGGAATGCCACCGAAGTGAACTTTGCTGAGCCCTTGCTTCCGCAGGTCTTCAGCCGTGTAGGCGTCGCGAGTGGCGACGGCTTTACATCGGTCGGACTTCAGCAGCTGCCACAGAATCAAATCCATGTTTAGCTTGCCTTCGTACATTGCAGAGAGCGGTGAGATAAAGGAAACAAACGGCTTGCCGCTTAAAAAGGCGAAGGCTTGACCAATCGTGTCGCCAGTCGCCGCTACGAAATCTACTGAGTCAACGTATCGCTTCATGGCCTTGTACTGCTTCCAGGTCATGGTCAGCAGCCCGGCGCGAATATCATCAATCAGGCGCAGCCGATTCATGTAGGTAAATCCGCCGGAAGGCAGCGTGTAGGTCGGCCCTACAATCGGGATGTCAATGTTGCGATAGGCGTTGCCTTCTCCCACAATCGGCAGCGCAGCAATCTCTAGGTCAGGGCGAATGGCTCTTAGCGTACGGATAATGTGGGACGAATGGTTGTCTTCACCGTGGCCGTTGCTGATGTATAGAAGACGCTGAGACATAGGACAACCTGTTTGAGGTGATTGGAGCGCAAGGTCCAGATTTCGTCGCTAAAGGCTGAATCTTATCGTACACTGCGAGGCCTGCTCGCCATGAGGCAACTGTGTTGATGAACTGCTACACAGGGGGTTGCCAAGAGATAGGGCGAGTGCGTAGCTTATGTGCAGCACGTTAGCGCGCCTGTTCAAGATCAAACCGTTGCAACTTTGGTTGAGTAAAGAGGGCGATCGCACCGTGATACTGAGTTTAATTGCGACCTATGACAGCTTCCCTGTTTCATCGATTTTCAGCAGGCATGGCGGCAAGCCTGATTAGCCTGGTCCCGGCGATCGTGTTGACACCGCTAGGTCAGCAATCAGCAGTGGCACAGTCTCAGCCTGCCGTTGATGAAACCGTAGATTGTGAACTGCTAATTGTTGGCGGTGGGCTGTCGGGAATGGCGACGGCCTATGAGAGTTTGCAAGCGGGTCGTACGGTCTGTATGACAGAGTTGACCGATTGGATTGGGGGACAAATTTCCTCACAGGGCACGTCTGCTTTAGATGAGGCAAGAATGCAGCGATCGCTGCTCTTTTATTCAGAAGGCTACAAGGACCTGCGAAGTAGAATTGAAAAGAAATACGGTGAGTTAAATCCAGGCGGTTGCTGGGTATCGGTCTCTTGCTTTTTGCCGCGCGATGCTCACGAAATTTTGAGCGATCAGCTAGAAGACGCGGCGCGTAAAGGTGGCGGTGAGCTGAAGTGGTTTCCTTCTACGGTGGTCAAAGAACTCGCGATGAGTTCGGACGGTCGGATAATCGATAGTGCGATCGCTATTCAACACTCCCCTCAGCCCGGCACGCCACCGCTGAATACCGAGCTGCTGTCTGAAACCCTCATCGACAGCTACCAGTACGAAGACTCTGACCGATTTGCCAAAAAAATCATTCAGTTTGTTCCCATGGCTACTGAAAACAGCGGTCCCGCCGACTGGTATGTGGTCGAAGCGACGGAAACTGGCGAAGTGATTGCCCTATCGGGTGTGCCCTACGACCTCGGCCTCGATCCTCGTTCAGCGCTTAACCCATCTTCTCCTACCGAAACGAGCGATGCCTACTGCGTTCAGGGCTTTACCTATACCTTTGGCATGGAGCGCACCGCCGAACCCCAGCCACAGCCAGAGCCATCGTACTACCAGCAGTACGCACCCTACTTTAGCTACGAAAGACCTCGCGACAACAACGACTATTTTGACTACGTCTTTACCTATCGCCGCATCTCTGCCCCTAACCCACGCCCAGAAGGCAGTCAATTCGGCGTGTCTCCTGTGGCTCCAGGCGACATTTCTATGCAGAACTGGACTTGGGGTAATGACTACCGCCCTGGCACCGCAGCTGACAACCTGATTTTGAGCGACCAGCAGCTCGCCGAATCTGGGCAGCTACAGCCCGGCGGCTGGCTTGGCGGCTTGCGTGTTGAAACGTTGGCTAGGGGTGAAGAAAACGCCTACAGCTACTATCACTGGCTGGTGACAGGTGATACAGATTCTCAGCTGGGCGCTGGCGTCAAAGAGCCTAGCCCTAACCACCGCTTTATCTCCGGGCTCGACGCTCCAATGGGTACCGCCCACGGCCTGTCGAAGTATCCCTACATTCGTGAGGCACGTCGCATTGTCGGACGCCCAGCCTACGGCCATCCTGATGGCTTTAGAGTGAACGAGATTGATATTTCTAAAGCGGACTATCGCGACGAATACTACCAAACCTCGCTGGGCTCAGAGCGATACTTACAGCTCTGGCGCAACCTCGCTGGCCTCAACACAGTCTCTGTCATAGACGACGATGTTCCAGCCGCTGACATCATGCGTCGCACCCGGTCTACTATCTACCCCGACTCTGTAGGGATTGCGCAGTACGCTATTGACTTTCATCCTTGCCTAACCCAGTCACCGCCCGAAGCACCTGGCAACACCGAACGGGAAAACATTCGTAAAGCCCACGGTCAAGCCTATCCAGGGCAAATTCCCTTACGCGCGATGATTCCACAGGGTGTCGATAATCTCATTATTGCCGGTAAAACGATCGCGACTAGCAACATTGCAGCTGCCGCCTACCGCGTTCATTCCTTTGAATGGTCTGTGGGCGCAGCGGCTGGCACCACCATTGACTTTGCCCTGACTAATGGCATCATGCCTTACGAGCTGGTCGATGATTTGCCTTCACAAGAGCCTAAGCTGGAACAGCTGCAGCAACAGCTCAACGCCAACGGCAACCCAACGGCGTTCCCAGATACATCTATCTTTAATCTGGATTGGGAAGAATGGCGCGTTTGGTAGGACGATTGGCTTCCAGCATTGTGGAAGTGTGGAGGTAGCAGTATCAGGGTGGACGTGTGAAAGTGGGCGTGTGACAGGGGACGTGTGAAGGTGGAAGCCTAAGCTACCAGGGATTTCCGATCATGGTAAATGCCGACCAGTAAAACGGATGGGAAAAGTCCCATCGTCCACTTTCTGCTAGCTCAGGAAGGGTGACTAAAACGTCTTCTCCAGGGCCGTACACACGCCCGTCACTGATGCCAACGTCGCCCTGTAGCATACTGATCTGCGCAGCTCGCAGGCCATCGGTTCGAATCGCGGAATCTTTTAGCTGTGCGTATAGCTGCGCCATAAAGCCGAGCGTTCCCTCATCGCTAACGGGCCACAGGCTAGCGACGGCTGAGCGTGAGCCTGAACTGATCGCAAATCCAGCGAATCCATATTCGGACGCGGCATCGCCCATGGCGGTGTTGCAAGCGCTTAAAATCATCAGGTCAATATCGGCCTCGTCCAGTTCTAAGCTGGCCATGTCGGTCAGGGATAATTGCTCGTCCCAAAGCTGAATGTAGGAGTTGTCCAAACTGCCAGATTTAAACGTGGCATGCGTGGCCAAATGCAAAACGCTGTAGTCTTTTGTCTGTAGCTGAGTTTGCAAGTTTTCTAGTACAAAACCTTCGTTGACAAAGGCCTCTCCCTGCCAAAGCTGATTGGTAATGAGGTCAATTTCTGCATCGACCGCCGGTAAGGCTGGCTGGTTTTGAAACTGAGAAGCGCCCATCGCCAGTACGCTAGCGTCGTTGAAATCAGCGCGGGTATGACTATCTCGCGAGAATTCTGTCAGCGTAAAAGAGGGTAGTATGCCCAGACTGTACCTTTCAACCAGGTACTGGTCTCCGTCGTGTAGGCTTGCCCAGGGAATAGTTCTTATGCCTGTTTCTAGAACAAACCCTACGCTGTCAATATTTTCTTGTTCTAACAGACGCTCGATAGGAGATATCATCCAGCTATAAAGCGCCTGGGCTGGGGGCAAATATTGACTTTTTGCGGATACCGGGTTGGCTACATATTGTCTCAGGTCCCGTCCGGCTTGTTCTACCTGGGTTCGTGTAATGTCGCTGTGTCTTTGTTTGATGGGAGGTGAGCTTCCTGTAATGAGCATAATTTCTAGCTCATCGTCTACGAAGTAGAAATATACTAGCGCTGGCTTTTTCGCTGTTTCTGCTTCAACAGTTTGCAAGGTGTTTTGTACAGTTTGTAGGGTAATCGGCTCGCTGGAATTCTCTGATAATCCTAAGTACTGCTTGAATTCTGCGTTTAAGCTATTTTCTGTTTGTAGAAATGTCTTGGCGGTCTCAGCGCCACTGCTCATAACAAATTCGCTGTCGCTGTCACTCTCCGATGAATCGCTATTTGAGGCTCCTGCAATCAGCGATATAGTTTCTTGCTGACTGGACTCCGCTTGGGCAGCTCTTTGTAGGCTTTGCGAAAGCGACAATAAGCTGTTAGTTGCTGAGTCAATTGAAAGTAGCGACGTCACTGGGCTACTTTCTTCTGTTTTTTGTTCAATCTCATTGACTGCTCCAACTGCTACAGTCTCCTCAGGATTTTCTGGTTCTTCTAGCGGTGGATCTTCTGTTGGTGGCTCTGCTAGTGGTGGATCTTCTGGCAGTTCAGTCTCTCCTAACGGTAAATTCGTATGCACTAGTTCAACGTTTCCGACTTCTTCTTCATACAGGTAGAGATTGCCACTTTCTTCTGCGCCGAGATAGCTGCCGCTTGTAATGGTGCTTGACTGTGAACTGATATCGCCAAGCGAACCGCTGATTGTTACACTGCCCACGGTAAAAGCAGTGCTTTCACTTTGGCCGTATCGAACAGAAATGTTGCCCTCAGTTGTCCCTATCGTAGAAAGAGAGTTTGATGTACCTGGAATAATATCAGTTGCAGCAAAAGTACCTTCTGTCGCAACTGATATAGAGGTTGTTTCAGGATGATTGCCGTTACCACTCGCATCAATAAAGTCAACGATAATTTTTTCGGGCGCTGTAAGCGAGACACTGCCGCTAGTCGTCGATATTTCTTCTGTTGTAATGCTACCGCTTATTGTATTTAGCTCGACGACTCCACCATTCATCGCATTGTTCCTTTCCGCGATAGATTGCGTTTGAATGTCGCCTGTTGTAATGCCGCTACCCGCTGAGATCGTGACGTTGCCTCCATCCTGCGCATTGTTCCTTTCTGTCATGGATTGAGTGTAAACATCACCAATTACGATACTGCCGCCCGCTGAGATAGTGACGTTGCCTCCATTCTCTGCATTGTTTCTTTCTGTGATAGACGACGTCGAAATGTTTTGAGCTGTGATATTACCGCTGGCTTCTATAAAAATGTTTCCGCCACGATCGGCATAATTTCTCTCGGTTATAGAAAGTGCTTCCAGGTCATCTTCAATATTAATATCGCCACCGGTAGCCGTTAGAAAAACATTACCTGCAGGGCCAGCACGGTTGCTATCCGTGTCACTGCTCGTATTAATACTCACGATGTTGATGTCTCTTGTGCTATTCAAGCTGACCTTTCCGCCAGCTTCTCTATCTGCTGTAGATGTGTCGATGATGCCAGCTGAGATACCTGCTCCAGTGATGTTGACCTCGCCGCCTTCAGTCATAATTGAAATATCACTATCCATTCTAAAAGCGCCTCCATCTACCCCATCAGAGTTTGCAGTGAATGTGATAGTTCTTTCTGGTAAAACGTTGATTTCATTATCGTCAACGTCATGGATGTATATGTCGTTTGTGGCTATGATTTCAACGTCAGCGTAGTTGAACAAGCTTTCGATAAAGCCGCTTGATAGCTGCATGGCATCGAGCTCTACGAAAGTGCCGTCTGTAATTTCTACATTACTGGGGTCCAGCAGCAGCGTTCCAAAGTTTCCTTGCGGTGCGCTTAGGTCTGCGCTGCCTGCCATCATGAGCGATCGCTTCCCAGAAACTTCTGCAAAACCGCCGTCTCCGCCCAGATAGCCGCCGCGCGCTCTAAGGTCGCCGTAAAACTCTGTGAGGTCATCTGCCCAGACAATGACCTGACCACCGTCACCATTTTCGGTTGCATCGGCTGAAATTGTAGAAGCGTCATCTATAAAGGTCTGCTCTGCGTTATAAACTCGTCCTGCGCCTTGATAGTCTCCTCCTATGCGAACGAGGCCGCCACCGTTACTACCCGTTGCATCAATTTGGACGTCTGTTAGCGAGATGCGATCGCCCAGCACGTTGATATTGCCTCCCTGCTCACCAGCCGTTGTCAGGCTGCCACTGGCTAGGACTATGCCGCTTTGATTTTCCAGGTCTGATGTGACATCTACAGAGCCAAGACGAACATTTCCCTGGGCGTCGGTTGTTAGTTCTGTTGCATGAGCTAGGCTGCTACCTGTTAAAAGTTCTCCTATTTTGCTAGGGGCAATTTGAGCTGATTCAACACTTGAGACATTTGAGGGCAAAAGCTCATTTGCCTGTATTTCTAGCGTGACAATTTGATTTTCTTGGCCTATGCGCACCCAGCGATCGCCTCGAACGGCCGCAACGGTAATGCTGCCATCCGGTGCACTTAACACGCCTGTATTTACAACGGTATCGCCAATTAAATTGATGAATGAGCCCTCACTAACCTGTAGCTGGCCAGCATTTATGAGATGACCGATATCTGCTGCTTCAAAGTGAAAGCTAGTGGGCGCTCCGGTAAGGTAGCTGTAGTCGCTGCCGGTTTGGCCAAATTGGCCTTGAGCAAACCCAATACTGGTTGCGGTAGTTGCCGTAAACCCACCGGAGAGATTGAGTTGAGCGCTTGGGCCCATCAAAATACCTGCTGGGTTCATCAGATATAAGTTGGCCTCGCTACCGCTCACTTGCAGCGTTCCATCTATCAGCGACGCTCCAGCGCTTTCGATACTACCGAAGATATTTTGCACGTGTGCAGGTGATTCAAAGTTGGCCGTTTCTGGGGCCGTCAGATCAAACTGCTCAAAGCGATGAAACAAGTTGGTACTATCGCCTGATAGCTGGCCTCCGCTAATATTCGTGCGATCGCCGATTACCTCAACGGCAGTGCCTGTTCCTGCGCTAGTGGGAACAACTTGAGCAATCGCCTCAGTGCTTGCTAAGTCAAGACTGAAGACAGCGGCTAAGGCTAGAACGCGGCTAAATCTATTCACTGCAAAAGCTGTGTCACTAGCCGTAATTTTGCACATATCTTTTGTGATCTACTCCGCAATAATCCTGAGCTAGCCGCTAAGAAAAGACACCTTTAGGATTCCCCGGTCTAGCCGCGGAACGATGCGTGATTTCTGCGTTTTTATAAGCGTTTGAGACGGACCCTTAGGCTAGCTATTTGGCGTTTTTAAAGAGAAGATCGAGACACGCTTTTCACAGGCCGCGGATAAAACGACTTTTTTCAAACAGGTTTCAAACGGATTAATGCGCTTATGAACACGACCGATAGCTGGCAAAACTGGGTGGTTGCTATTAGCTACCTTTCCTTTACGTTGTTTATTATGTGGCAAATTATTAAGCCCAGAAATTCGTAAGGAGACGTACTGGATGCTAACGTTGCTCTGCTTGAGTCGCTTGAGCAATATCTTTGTCGGGATAGTTATCTGTATTGCTGGTGGCTGGTAATATATAGAGCTTACAGATAGTGCATCCGTGGACTTTCGCAGGCTGCAGACTGCACAGACAACAGGCGTTACAAAGGTGAGTCACAATGCTAAAGCGATTAATGACTTGGCTGCTAAATCAACTTCATAAGGTGTTTAGCGTGCTTACCGGGCGTCGTCGCAGCTCTAATGCTTCAGCTGCTTCAGCCTCGAATCAGCTAGAAAGGGATATGCCATCGCGACCTCAGCAAAGCGAGCTTGCTGATGTTGATGCCCCGACTGTGATTCGCTTGCAGCGTAAGCCCTCAGAAGACGCATCAGATGATGATCGCTCATCAGTGCAGTCAGCAGCGCCTCTGCGTCAAGAAGACTCTTCTGTTCTCAAAGATGTGGCTGATCCAGTTGCCGAAGAACCGGATACGCATCGTCGGTTAGATGCAACTGCCGCCTCAACAACTGGTGACATTCCAGCAGCGCCTAGCTTTCCTACTCATGTTTCAGAGCTGCTCTCTGTGCCAGCTACGCTTAAAGCTCCCGATGTTGACCAATCACCAGCTCTAGCGGATGAGCTTTCTGTTCCTGAGGTAGAGCCCTCAGCAGAAGAGCAGCTGCCTGAAATTCACGATCTGCTACCGGCGGTTGAGCCGGGCCAACCCGTTGACACAGTCTCCTCTCCTACAATAGGCGATCCTTCGATAGACGCTCCTTTGCCTACACCGGTTGAGTCAACGATGTCGATGACATCGGTACCTGCAGCCGCTGATAGTGAGGAAGATAACGATCGGCTGCCTACAGAAGGCGATTCTGTTGTAGATAGCTTGATTATTGAACCCGCTCAGCGAGTGTCTTCTCCCTCTGCGGATCAAGTGACGCTATTTAGCTTTGACGTTGTTGAAAACGACACAGCTGTTGAAAACAGCGCTGTAGAGATAGAACAATATAGCTCTGCTGATAGCGAATCAGCTGATTCGCTATCAGCAGAGACTGTTACAGAAGAGCGGGCGATCGCACTTCCAGAAACTACTCTCGAAGAGCGCGATCTGGTTGACATCTCCCAACGCAACGACAGTCAAACTGATAGCGGTGAACCTGCGCCCGTTTCAGTGCCAGATGCTGAGAATCCTTGGCTAAGAGCGAAGGCACAGAAAAGTGCGATCGCCACTGAAGAGCTATCGACGAAATCAGGAGTGGTCAAACTCTTGTTTAAGCTAAAGCCTGGAAACTTCCACGGCTATATTGAGCCAGATGATGGCTCGAAAGACATTCTGTTCCATCAAAAGTATATTCATAACGCCGAGATTTTCGACGCTATTGAGCGGGGCGATCAGGTGAGCGTGGTCGCAAAACAGATGGCGGGAAAAGCCTATGCAACTAGAGTAGATTTGCTACGAGAATAATCTACAGAAACAGTCTGTAAGCAGGATTTTGGCTTTCATCCCAATATCGATAGCCCAGGTTCTTTAAGAAGTCTTGCCACTGATCTTTTTCTTCGGGTGGCACTTGCATGCCTACAACGATGCGGCCATAGTCAGCCCCATGGTTACGGTAGTGAAACAGGCTGATATTCCAGGCTGGGCTCATAGCGGATACAAAGTTGGTGAGTGCGCCAGGCCTTTCAGGAAACTCAAAGCGATACAACAGTTCATTGTGAGAGAGGGGCGACTTGCCGCCAACCATGTGTCGCAAGTGCATTTTGGCAAGCTCATCATCGGTCAGATCAAGCGTCTCGAAGCCGCTGTTTTGGAAGTTTTGAGCGATCGCCTCAGCATCCGCTCGGTCTTTGATCTTAATACCTACAAAGATATGCGCCTGATTGGCATCTGCAATCCGGTAGTTAAACTCGCTAATGCTGTGATTGCCCAGACAATCGCAGAATTTTCCCAGGCTGCCCGGTCGCTCTGGGATGGTCACCGCAAAGACAGCCTCTCTGCCTTCTCCTAGCTCAGCGCGTTCAGATACAAAGCGTAGCCGGTCGAAATTCATGTTGGCTCCACAGGCGATCGCAACTAGTGTTTCGTCTACAATGCCTTCTCTTTCGACATAGGCTTTTACACCTGCGATCGCTAACGCCCCTGCTGGTTCCAAAATGGAGCGCGTGTCTTCAAACACATCCTTAATCGCCGCGCAGGTATCGTCGGTACTGACTGTCAAAATTTCATCGACATACTGCTGACACAGCCGAAACGTTTCCTGACCTACCTGCCTGACTGCCACACCATCTGCAAAGAGTCCCACCTGGTCTAGCCGAATGCGCTCACCCTTGGCCAAGGACTGACTCATCGCATCAGAGTCAACCGGCTCCACCCCGATAATTTTGGTCTCTGGCTGCAGCCGTTTTATGTAAGCCGCAATCCCAGAAATCAGACCGCCACCGCCGATAGCGACGAAAACAGCATGAATCGGTTTTTGATACTGCCGCAAAATTTCCATCCCAATGGTTCCTTGCCCGGCGATCACATCTGGATCATCAAATGGATGTATAAAAGTCAGCTCCTTATCAACTTCTATCTGGCGTGCATACGCACAGGCGTCATCGTAGGTATCTCCATGCAATATGACTGTACCGCCTCTCGCCTTGACTGCATCGACCTTCACCTGAGGGGTCGTAATCGGCATCACGATAGTGGCCGTTGTTCCGAGCTGTTGGGCACCTAGCGCAACACCTTGCGCATGATTACCCGCAGAGGCTGCAATTACCCCACGCTGCAACAGATCGGCGGGTAGCTGAGCCAGCTTGTTGTAAGCGCCGCGCAGCTTGAACGAAAAGACTGACTGCGCATCCTCTCTTTTTAGCAGTATCTTGTTGCTCAACCGTTCAGAGAGCCGTGGTGCCTGCTCCAGCGGCGTTTCTTGTGCCACCTCATAAACGCGAGCTCTCAAAATACGTTCTAAATAGTCAGAATAAGCCACTGGGTTGCCAACAGGTCGTAAGCGTCATCTTAATACTGTACGCGCTTACTCAGACCCTGACTACTGAACGAATCTATTTTCTAAAACCATACTTTTTCAGGTGCTAACCTTACTCTGGTAGCTAACCTTACTCTGATATTGAGGGCAAGTAAATTGCTCTGTGCTGAGTCGTTAGGATAGAACAGCTGCGATCAGCAAGCTGCTGTTGCCTGATGAATATGACTACATGAATGCGACTATATGAATGCGATCATAAGAGACGCACGTGATGCGGATATTTCAGCCCTGGTTGATTTGTACAATCAGTACATTTTGAACACGCCTATCACATTTGACCTGTCTCCCCATACGGTTGAGCAGCGCCGACAGAGCTGGTTTTGCCACTACAAACCAACAGGGCGGCATCGCCTCTTGGTCGCTGAACGTGACCAGCAGGTAATTGGATACGCTAGCAGCAGTCAGTTCGCTACGAAAGCTGCCTACGATACTTCGGTTGAAACCAGCATTTACCTCGCGCCAGAGTGCTTAGGCATGGGCGTAGGAAGCCATCTGTATGCTGCTCTATTTCAAGCTTTAGCGACAGAAGATGTTCACTGTGCCTATGCTGGAATTACCCTGCCCAACGACGCATCTGTTGCGATTCACAAGAAGTTTGGTTTTAGACAAGCAGGCATTTTTCGAGAAGTTGGCCGAAAGTTTGACCAGTATTGGGATGTAGCCTGGTACGAAAAGGTGATATCGACACACCAGTGATTACAAAATACGTGCTCTCACAATACAGAAAAAATATCCCTGTCACCTCGATCAAAGCGACAGAGATAGTATTGGAGCTGCACGTATCTCAAGGAGAACCTGACAAAAAGAAAAGAATTGTTGAAGAGAAAGAGAGTTGCAGAATAACTAATCTAAAAGAGGTGATTTCGTCACTTCCGCAACTCTAATAGAGATGCACACAAGGTGGATGAGACGTTTAGAAGAGGAAGCCAATACCAGCAGTGAAGCCAACTTCGTCATTGTCTGCGAAGGGCGCGTAGTTAACAGAAGCGTTAGCAACGTAGTTGTTAGCGAAGCGGTAATCAGCACCTGCGACGAGTGCTAATTCAATGTCGTCGCCGTCATCACCGATAGAACCGGTAGCCCCTGCGCCCAAGAAGGGATTGAACTCCGCGCGGCCTTCACCGATAGAGTTGAAGTCGTAGGTGATAGGAACCAAGTAGGAGACATCTTCACCGTCGTCGAAGTCAAAGTCAGTAGCAATTTCGGGGCGAATAGAGACATTGTCAGCAACGGAGAGCTTACCGTTGACAACGAAGCCGTCGTCGCCACCGCCAATGCCTACATAGTTGTAGCTAGGCGCTTCTTGAGCGAAAGCGCCAGCGGAAGTAGACAGAAGAGCGGCAGCTGCGATCGCTAAAGTAGCAGAAAGGCGAGTAAAGAATTTCATGGAATAGTCCTCAAAAGGTGGTTGTTTTTGAAAAAGAGAGTGTGACAAAAGAGAGTGTGACGAAAGAAAGGAACTCCGAGGCAGCCAAAGGTGATGTATAGATTTCCTCAAGCTGCCTTGCTTAACATCGCTGCCTTAGAAGAGGAAGCCAATACCAGCAGTGAAGCCAACTTCGTCATTGTCTGCGAAGGGCGCGTAGTTAACAGAAGCGTTAGCAACGTAGTTGTTAGCGAAGCGGTAATCAGCACCTGCGACGAGTGCTAATTCAATGTCGTCGCCGTCATCACCGATAGAACCGGTAGCCCCTGCGCCCAAGAAGGGATTGAACTCCGCGCGGCCTTCACCGATAGAGTTGAAGTCGTAGGTGATAGGAACCAAGTAGGAGACATCTTCACCGTCGTCGAAGTCAAAGTCAGTAGCAATTTCGGGGCGAATAGAGACATTGTCAGCAACGGAGAGCTTACCGTTGACAACGAAGCCGTCGTCGCCACCGCCAATGCCTACATAGTTGTAGCTAGGCGCTGCTTGAGCGAAGGCACCAGAGGGAACTGCTAGAAGAGCAGCGGCAGCAAGACCAATGGGAGCCCAAATGCGAGAAAGTTTCATCGAATTATCCTCAAAAGGTGGTGGGAATAACAACGTGGAAACGTTGAAGGAGTGATTTGGAACTTCTGTGGCCTGTGCTCTTTTCTAGTGGCTGTCCTGGGAGTTGTTTGATTTATCCAGAGAGGGGCGACACTCAAAAAGGCAAGGTTGAGAAGGTTGCGAAAGCGTTGTTGTTTATGTTGGAAACACTTGCTTCGTTTCGCATGTTTAAGTTGTATCGCTGGTAACCGGAGGGTGCGTGACACGCATGGACACTTTGGGCGGGTGGACTAGTAGATATCTACCTCTAAAGGCGTAAACACGTTGATTTTAGGTGTGCCAGTTGAGCTGGATGGCTGAGGTTGTTACGCGTGGAGGTATGATTCTTTTTTGCTGAGTTGTTGAATTGAGCTAAATAGAAAGAGGTAATGAAATGAATGGGTTAACCGTAGGAAAAGATGGTCGGTGTCGGTGCTGGTGGCCAGGAGAGAAAATAGATTATTTGGCGTATCACGATGAGGAGTGGGGAGTACCCGTAGCAAATGACAACCAGCTATTTGAGAAAATTTGCCTAGAAGGGTTTCAGTCGGGACTGAGCTGGCTAACGATTCTGCGAAAGCGGGAGAACTTTAGAGCGGCGTTTTTGGGCTTTGACTTTGAGAAAGTTGCACGGTTTACTGAGGCTGATGTGGAGAGACTACTGCAAGACAAAGGCATCGTTCGCCATCGTCGCAAAATTGAGTCGGTCATTAATAACGCGAGGCGAGCCTGCGAACTGGTGAATGAGTTCGGTTCGCTAGCGGTTTATTTTTGGCAGTACGAGCCAAGCGAGGCGGAACGGCCTGACCAGTGCGACTATATGACGCTGGTGGAACTCAGCAAGACGGCTAAATCCACTGAGATGAGCAAGGACTTGAAAAAGCGAGGGTGGTCGTTTGTGGGTCCAACGACGGCTTATGCGTTAATGCAGGCGATGGGCATGGTGAATGACCATGTGGAAGGATGTGAGTGGCGCGATCGCACAAAAAAGCTCAGGCAGCAGTTCAAAAGACCCACAGTCTGAGCTGATCAATTTGAACTGACCAAAATCTAAGCTGACCAATCTGCGCCGATCAAACGGTACGAAGTAGCGTCTTTGACCGCTTAAAATGAAGCTTAGCTGTCAACGGAAACTTCGCACTGCCTGGCTTATTTGACCGATGCCTTACACCTACGACTATCCTCATCCCGCACTTACTGTAGACTGTGTCGTATTTGGGTTTGAAGCCAGTAAAGTCCTCAAAGTTCTGCTCATTAAAAGACAACAGCCTCCTTATAAAGGCACGTGGTCTTTGCCGGGTGGTTTCGTTCAAATGGAAGAATCTGTTGATGCCGCCGCCGTCCGTGAGCTGAGAGAAGAAACGGGTGTCAGTAATGTATTTTTAGAGCAGCTATACACGTTTGGTGCACCACATAGAGACCCAAGAGAGCGTGTGATTTCTGTTGCCTACTACGCCTTAATTAATTTACAAGCGCACCCTTTGCAGGCGGCAACAGATGCTAGCGATGCCGCCTGGTTCGAATTATCAGCAGTCCCTGAGATGGGATTTGACCATGCGGAAATTTTAGACTGTGCGATCGCACGCCTCCGCAACAAAATTCGCTATGAGCCTGTTGGCTTTGAGCTGCTGCCGACCCAATTCACCCTCTCTCAACTGCAAAGTCTCTATGAGCAGATTCTAGAACGGACTTTAGATAAGAGAAACTTTCGAAAGAAACTACTAAAGATGAATTTATTAACTGATACCGGCCTAAAAGAAAAAGATGTTTCGCATAGAGCCGCAAAGCTGTATGAATTCGATACGCGAAAGTATCAATCGCTGAAGCAGACAGGATTTAGCTTTGAGCTATAGCTTTTCGTAATGATAGCGACAGGCAAGAATAGTGATGTATCGCTCATCTATGGCATACACAAGGCGATTTGATTCATCGATACGTCTTGACCAGAAACCTGAGAGTTCATTTTTTAAGGGTTCAGGTTTTCCAGAACCTTCAAAGGGCGTTCTTAGGATCTCTTTAATCAGCTTATTGATTCGCTTGAGCGTCTTTTTATCCTGACTTTGCCAGTAGATATAGCTATCCCAGGCTGCATCAGTCCAAGCGAGCTGTCGATCGCCCATATCCATGCAGATTCAGAGTGAGTTTTAATAAAAGTGGGTTGTTACGATGATTTATAACTCGCTCAATCCTCTGTCAAATCTCTTTCTTTCACTAGTCCTGCACGGTACTGAGCGATAGATTCTCGCAGATTAACAGCATTAGCAGGAGATTCCAGCAGATAAAGGGTTTCCATCAAACTATCAAAATACTTTCTCGACATGATGACAATATCTTCTGCATCGTCTCTAGTAACGACGGTGTAGTCGGCATCGTCAACAACACGGTCTAAAACGGTAGTCAGTTCACGACTAGCCTCGTTGAAGGTAACTATTTCCATCGTGCGACCTTACGTTACATGCCATTTCACCAACAATATTAGCAAAATTGCAGAATTGCATAGCGACTACGTCAAGCAACGGTAGTGCATCATGCTATTACAGATAGTCTCAGCCTGAAGTTAGAGGTAGTGTCATGAATCGTGAAAGCCATCAAGTGCGGCGAGTTGGCGTCATCGGCGGCGGACAGCTTGCTTGGATGATGGCAGCAGGCGCTAACGCTCTCAATATCGAACTATCTGTACAAACACCGGGCGCAGATGATCCGGCCTGTGCGATCGCACATCGCACCATCCTTGGACCCATCGCCGATGCAGATGTCACAGCTCAGCTTAGCGCTCAGTGCGATGTCATCACCTTCGAGAATGAATTTATTGACCTACCTGCGCTTAAAAAGCTAGAAGCGCAAGGCACCGTATTTTATCCTCAGCTAGATTGCTTAGCGCCTCTACTCGATAAATACGACCAAAGACAGTATTGCGATCGCATCGGCCTCCCTTCACCGCCGTTCGAGACCTTACAAAGCGAAAGAGACCTCTCTGTATTAAAAGAAAAAGTCGAGCAGGTAGGTCTACCGCTTGCGCTTAAAACTCGCCGCCACGGCTACGATGGCCAGGGCACTTTTATTCTTGAAACGCTGAATGCAGTGGAAACAACCTGGCAACAGCTAGGCTATCAGCCCGTACTACTTGAAGCCTTTGTTGATTTTGAAAAAGAGCTGGCAGTGATGGTTGCCCGGTCTCAAACTGGAGAGGTGGTGGTGTATCCGGTTGTAGAAACCGAACAAATCGATCAGGTCTGTAGACGCGTGATTGCACCCGCTCGCTTAGCAGAAAGTGTGACTAATGAGGTGAGGGCAATTGCCACCGATCTGGTGAATAGTTTGGGGGTTGTCGGCATCTTTGGCATAGAGCTTTTTTTGACCCAGTCAGGTCAGGTACTCGTGAATGAGATCGCACCGCGCACTCATAACTCGGGGCACTACACCCTGGATGCTTGCGCCACCTCGCAGTTTGAGCAGCAGCTACGAGCGGTGAGTGGTCTACCTTTGACCGATAGTAAGCTCACCGCACCCGGTGCTGTCATGATCAATTTACTCGGTACCGAAAACGCTGACAGTGGCTCTGGCAGCAAGCAAGCGGACAAACTCAACCGACTCAAAACCCTTCCGGACACTTATGTGTACTGGTACGGAAAAAAACAATCTCGGGTAGGCCGAAAAATGGCACATGTGACTGTTCTTACAGACAGCTCAAACGACGACAGGGCGGTAGCCGACATCGTTCAACGTATCGAATCGCTTTGGTATGAAACGTAAACTTCAAGATTTCACACTTTCAAATATCTAATCGTTAGGGCGAATATCCGTCATCCTTCTGTATGGATTTCCCCTTGTCGAACTGGGGGATAGGTTCGCTATGATGACCTCAGTTCTGCTACGGCGTTGGTGACTGCCAACAACGTTTTCTGATCTATGTTTTTCATTTTTAGGGTGTCTTGCTGCTGAGGTTGCAGTATACCGAGCTTGTCTGTTTGGGCTTGTCCCAAATAGGTTAGTTACTCGGAAACTAATACACCTATAGCCGAGACTCCCACCTGGTCACCCCAGGTCAAAAACTGAGGTAAGACGGCGCCGCGGTTGAACGATAGAAAAATCCTTGTTCTTTTGGAACGAGGATTTTTTATTTGGATTTTTGACTGATCCACAGCAATACTTTCGTTTGTTTACACTTTGCGATCCAACCCAGCAAACATTTCAGAAGCCCGCTAGCATCTGGATAAATTAATCAACGATTCGATAGGTTTCTAGCTCTTGCAACAATTCGAGTCTGCTATCAACAACTGCGCTCAGATCTCTCATCTGGTAGGTGTCATGCCAACAGGTTTACACAACGGTGCCACCATGAAGCGCCTAGAAAATGGACTCACCGTAATCCATCAAGAGATGACAACGCCAGCAACTGTAGTTGATGTGTGGGTGCGCGCTGGTGCCAATCAAGAGCCCGCAGCATGGTCCGGCATGGCTCACTTCCTAGAGCATATGGTGTTCAAAGGAACTCAGCGGCTTCAGCCAGGCGAATTTGACTGGGCGATCGAAAGTCAGGGCGGTATGACAAACGCCGCGACCAGTCACGACTATGCTCACTTTTACATTACGGTCGCCGCAGAAGCGCTGCCGCGAACGCTGCCTTACCTAGCAGACTTGCTGCTTTGCGCGGCTATTCCGGCAGACGAGTTCGTCCGAGAGCGGCAGGTCGTACTCGAAGAAATTAGTCAGGCCCATGATGATCCCGACTGGGTGGGATACCAGACCCTGTGTGAGCTGCTATATGGAAAACATGGCTATGGGCGAGCCGTGCTCGGCACACCTGAAATTTTGGCAGCTCGCTCACCTGAAGAGATGAGACGCTTTCATCAGGCTCACTATCAACCCCAAAATATGACGGTTGTTGTGGCTGGGGGGATTTCTCAAGCAGACACGCTGTCGATGGTTCAGCAATCTTTTAGCCGCTTCGCCCAGCCGCTTTGGTGCCCCGAAGCGCAGCCAAAGCCCATCCCAGAGCCTACTCACCAGCGGCAGGTCTTGCAGCTGCCGAACATAGAGCAGAGCCGGTTGACAATGGCTTGGCTAGGACCCGGGATTGCTGATGTATCCGCTGCCTGCGCGCTGGATATTCTGAGCATGCTGCTAGGGGGCGGACAAACCGCTCGGCTCGTCAGAGAGCTGCGCGAAGAGCAACAGCTTGTGCAGGATATCAGCAGCAGCTTTACGCTGCAAAAAGACTGTAGCGCTTTGAGTCTGTCGATGTGGCTAGAGGCGCATCAGGTAGAAGCGGTAGAGGCTAGAGTGTGCGATCGCATCACAGAACTCATACACACCCCCGTTTCAGCAGCAGAACTCTCTAAAGCCAAGCGCCTTATCCTGACAGACTATGCATTTTCTACTGAAACGCCGGGTCAAATAGCCGGACTGTATGGGTACTATGCCACCATCGCTGAGCCCAGCTTAGCCGCAACCTACCCGCAGACATTGGAGTCTACTACGGCGCTAGACTTGCAGCAGACTGCTCAGCAGTACCTGAGTGTCGATAACTACACTGCGGTCATCCTGCACCCGGTTTAGTACAGCAGGTAACAACACTCCAGTAGAATTAGGTATAAATACCTCTCTAGAACGGCCATCAGCCCCTCTGGTTCGCTAAATTAAAGCCAAGTTACAGCTGATGTATGTGTGAGTCTATAGTTCTATAGGGATTTGTTGCGATTTTATATTGTGGGTACATATATCTGCTTCTTTTGAGTGCGACCCTTGTCAACTCACCTTGTCAGCAGCCTCATCCCGTCATTCTTTTACCGATAGCACCGCCACTGTGACTTCTTCTACTTTGACTAAACAGCCCACGACACTCCGCACAACCCTTTCCAACGGGCTAACGGTCATAGCCATTGAAAATCCAGTCGCTGATATCATTGCGTCTCGCATTTTTATCCGAGCGGGACATGGCTACGAAACCGCTGAGAATTCTGGGCTGTTTGGCTTGCTGACTGCTGTATTAACCAAAGGGACCCAGCAAAAGGATGCGCTGGAAATTGCAGAAGTCGTTGAGTCTATCGGGGCTGGGTTTGGCGCAGATGTGGCCTCTGACTACAGCATCGTCAGCCTTAAAACGGTTTCATCAGATTTTGAAACCGTCTTGGCGCTAGCTGCAGAAGTGATTCAGCAGCCCAGCTTTCCTGAAGCCGAAATTGACTTGGAGCGGCGGCTAATTCTACAGGGGCTCAAGTCCATGAAAGAGCAGCCTTTTAGCGTCGCCTACAACCATTTTCGCGTGTCAATTTATGCCGGCCATCCCTACGGTCTGACCAACGCACAAACCGAAGCGTGCCTCGCTAACTTTACCCAGGCCGACCTGCAATCAGCCCACCAGCAGTACTTCCGCACCGACAATATTGTGATTACGGTGGTGGGGCGAATCTCACCTAAGCTCTCTGTAAAGCTGGTTGAACAGTTCTTTGGTGGCTGGAAGCCTCCGATTCGACCTCTGTCAGCAGTAAGCTTTCCCCAGATAAAAAGGTCCGCCCGAAAAATTGTCACTGTTCAAGAGACAAATCAGGCCTTTGTAGTTCTGGGGTATCTGGCAGACTCGGTTGGTGGCCCAGACTACGCCGCGCTCAAGCTGGTTAGCACGTATCTGGGCAATGGGCTCTCTAGCCGGCTGTTTGTAGAGCTCAGAGAAAAGCAGGGCTTGGCCTACGACGTCTCAGCCTTCTACCCGACCCGTTTGAGCCAGTCGCAGTTTATAGCCTATATCGGAACGGCCCCTGACAATGTCCCGGTGGCGCTCGCCGGGCTGCGCAAAGAAATTACTCGGCTAACCACGACCCCCTTGAGCGCAGAAGAGCTGCAGGTTTGTAAAAACAAAATTTTGGGACAGTATGCCCTCGGCAAGCAAACCAACTGCCAGATTGCACAGACGCTAGGCTGGTATGAAGTACTGGGCTTGGGAATGGAGTTTGATGAGGAGTTTCAGAGGGCGATCGCAGCAGTCACTGTTGAAGACGTACAGTCGGCTGCTAAACGCTGCTTTACCGAAGAATCTGTATCTGTGTTGGGACCAGCCGCAGCCGTAGAACCGTTACGCTAACAGGTACGGTCTACTTCTCAGCCATGTCTTCTTCTCATCAGCCTGATACCCAAAGCAACAGCAGCGTCGAAAATACAGCCTCTTCATCCGTAGCCTCCGTGGCCAGAGCCACAGCCGAAACCTGGGAATGGCAAGGATTCACCATCGGCTATCAGGTAGCCGGAGACGAACAAGCGAATGCGCCTGCTGTGGTCATGATTCATGGCTTTGGCGCTTCTAGCATTCACTGGCGAAAAAACATTCCAGCGTTCGCGGCTACCTATCGGGTATACGCCATCGACTTGCTGGGCTACGGCAAATCAGCAAAGCCCACGCCCGGTGACCCGTTGGACTACACCTTTGAAACCTGGGGAAAGCAGGTTCTAGCGTTCTGCCAGCAGGTGGTTGGCCAAGGCGCCTTTCTGGTTGCCAACTCTATTGGCTGTGTAGTCGCCATGCAGACCGCCGTGCTAGCACCTGAGTGGGTGCGTGGCGTGGCGCTGCTAGATTGCTCTTTGCGCCTGCTCCACGACCGCAAGCGTCAAACACTACCCTGGTATCGCAGTGCGCCTACGCCCTACATCCAAAAAGTACTGAGCTACCGTCCGCTGATCAGGCTGTTTTTCAATCAGCTAGCCAAGCCCAAGGCCGTTAAAAATATCTTACGTCAGGCCTATGGCCGCAAAGAAGAGGTCACCGATGAACTGGTCTCTCTGCTGCTAGAACCTGCCTTTGATCCAGGCGCGGTAGACGTGTTCTTGGCCTTTATCAGCTATTCTCAGGGCCCCATTCCAGAAGACCTGCTGCCGCAGCTGAGCTGCCCTGCTTTGATTCTGTGGGGCAAAGAAGACCCCTGGGAGCCGATTGAGCTGGCCCGGGCCTACGCTGAGTACCCGGCAGTAGAAGACTTTATAGAACTAGAAGGGGTAGGACACTGTCCTCAAGATGAAGCACCTGAAGTGGTCAACCCCATTTTGATTGACTGGATAGCCTCAAAAAAATAACTCTTCAAAAAAATGGCCAAAAAAATACCCCATATCACGGCCTGACATGGGGTAGGGCAACAGTTAAACGCTTGTGCTGTCATTACAATCGCGCTCCCACCGGCTTAGAACCAGCAAACTTGTGCCGATTTATGGAGTGCCACAGATCCTGCAAGGTATTGGTAATTCTATAGATATGCCTAAGACCTTGCATTCTGCCTACGATATGTGCAGTCCGGGCATGAGCCAGCTAATAGTCAGGCCAAGCCAAGAGACGGCTAGAAGCAAGATAAATGAAAGCAGTGTGCCGATTCGACGAGTGAATAAGTCTACGCGGACCAGCAAGGCTGCCGCTAGCATGACCAGAAAATAGCTGGTGATGTTTACCCAGGCGACGATGACTACTGCAAGGGAAGCCGCGAGCAGCGCCGTTAGCGAGTAGCCAACATCTGAATTAAAGCCAATCATGATAAATCGATAGAAAGGCGTCCAGAAAATGCTGAGTATGCTGCACTCAAAGGCGATGTAAGCGATCGCCGCCGTCCACACCCAGCCCGACAGGTCTAGGTCGCGTAAAAACAGGCCAAAGGCAATGTTGGCCAGCAGCAGTAGCAGAATGGAAAACCAGGGAAAGTTGCGCATGGAGCGTTTAGAGCGTTGGGAGCGTTAGCCAATTTGCGCTAAACGGAGGTCAGTAGCTAACGCGCCCACTATAAATTGGTGGAGATCGCCTGGACGGGGCAGCTGGGTAGGCATTGTTCACACATAATGCAGCGCGATCGCGTAAACACCAGCTTATGCGTTTTCGGGTCCAGTTTGAGTGATTCGGTCGGGCACATCCCGGTACAGAGCCCACAGTGCACGCAGCTGTCTTGATCGATCACGATCTCTCGGTTCACGAGCGACACTTCAATGTGGTTAGCGCGCATCCAGTCAATAGCCGCATCTAGCTGATCGATATCACCAGAAAGCTCTACCAGCAGCTTGCCGACTTGGTCGGGTGCAACGTGCGCTCGAAAAATGTTGGCCGCTACGTTAAAGTCCTTGGCTAGCCGATAGGTAATCGGCATATGAATGGTGCGTTTAGGGAAGGTCAGCGTCAATCTTTTTTTCACGGCAATTCCAAGCGCCTAATTTCAACGTCTATATTCCAAGATCGATCAAGTCAAGCTTTATGAGAGAACACGATAAGATAGGTAAAGCTATTGCTTACAGTTGAACACAATACAGTCGAACACAATGTCGGTGGATTCCTCAAATACAGCCGCTTCAGATATGGCCACTTCGGATATGGCCAAAAAAGTTAGGAATTTAGTGGTAGTTGCGATCGCCTCTATCCTCAGTATCGCCGTTGTTCTTGGTATCCGCACAACCTCACCTGCCGCCTCGCTTTCTGAAATGGCCGAAGCTGCCATTCCGCTCGAAACTGCTATGGCCAACGGCAAGCCTACTCTGATTGAGTTCTACGCTAACTGGTGCACCAGCTGTCAGGCGATGGCCCCCGACATTCAGGCGCTAGAAGCCAACTATGCCAACCGGGTGAACTTCGTCATGCTAAACGTAGACAACACCAAATGGCTACCCGAAATGCTGAACTATCGGGTTGATGGAATTCCTCACTTTGAGTTTTTAGATGCGCAGAGTCTAGAAAAAGGCGCGGCGATTGGAGAGCTGCCGCGCACTATTTTGGCAGAAAATCTAGATGCCTTGCTATCCAAAGAACAGACCCTGCCTCACGCTCAAATCAGCGGCAAGCTGACCGAAGTCGATACCATTGACACCCCGGTTGTAGGCGCCGGTGGCTCCGCCGATCCACGCAGTCACGGCGCACAGGTTGTGAACTAGAAAAAACTGAATTGTAGGCTTCTACATTTAGGCTTCTACTGGCAGCACTCGCTTATCCACTGCTTCCGGCAGTCCTTCACCGTTTAGCGTCGCTTCAATCAGGCCCAAGAACATAGGATGCGGCGTGTTTGGCCGCGACTGAAATTCTGGGTGAAACTGACAGGCAATAAAGAACGGATGACTAGGCAGCTCTACAATTTCCACTAGGCGGCCATCAGGAGACGTGCCGCTCACCATAAAGCCGGTTTCTAAAAACAGATTTCGGTACGCATTATTAAACTCGTAGCGATGACGATGACGCTCGTAAATCACCTCTTTTCGATAGAGCTTACTCGCCAAAGTATCAGGCTCAAGTCGGCAAGGCCAGAGCCCTAAACGCATGGTACCGCCAAGGTCTACAACGTCTTCTTGCTCGGGCATTAGGCTAATAACTGGGTTTTCGGCTTCAGCATCAAACTCAGAGCTGTTGGCACTGGGCAGCTTAGCGACGTGCTTGGCCCACTCCATCACCAAACACTGCATGCCTAAACATAGACCCAGGAAAGGAACGCCCTCTTCACGGGCGTACTGAATTGTTTTAATTTTGCCATCGACCCCTCTAGAACCAAAGCCGCCAGGAACCACAATGGCCGCCACATCTTGAAGATGCTGCGTTGGACCGTCTTTCTCAATGTCTTCTGAATCTACCCAGCGGATTTTGACATCGGTATCGAAGTTCATTCCCGCATGGCAAAGCGCTTCGGTCACAGACAAGTAGGCGTCATTGAGCTGCACATATTTCCCTACGATCGCAACTTCAAGCGATTTTGCCGGGCTGTGCATACGCTCAATCAACCGGGTCCAGCTGGAGAGATCGGGCGATCGCTGATCTAAATTCAGCAGGCTTAAGCTTTGCTCTGCAAGGCCTTCTTTCTCCATGTATAGCGGCACTTCGTAAATGCTGGGCGCATCTAACGCCTGAATGACACAGGGCATCGGTACATTACAAAAGCGCGATATCTTCTGCCGCATCTCGTCAGGAACTAGCCGCTCGCTACGACACACCAAAATATCTGGCTGAATACCAATAGATCGCAGTTCTTTGACCGAGTGCTGCGTTGGTTTGGTCTTTAGCTCATGCGCTGCCGGAATCCACGGGATCAACGTCACGTGCATATAGATCACGTCGTTACGGCCCACGTCCTGCTTAAACTGACGAATCGCCTCCATAAATGGCAGCGACTCAATATCGCCCACCGTGCCGCCAATCTCTACAATTACCACATCCGGATTGCGATTACGGGCCACCCGATGGATACGTGACTTAATTTCATTAGTCACATGAGGAATCACCTGCACGGTGCCACCCTCATAGTCGCCCCGCCGTTCCTTATTAATAACCGCCTGATAAATCGCGCCGGTCGTAACGCTGTTAAGCCGCGACATAGAGGTATCGGTAAAGCGCTCATAGTGGCCCAAGTCTAAATCTGTTTCTGCACCGTCTTCGGTCACAAACACTTCCCCATGCTGAAAGGGGCTCATGGTTCCAGGATCTACGTTGATGTAAGGATCAAGCTTTAAAATCGAGACCGAATAATCACGCGATTTGAGCAGTCGCCCTAAGCTCGCGGCCACGATTCCTTTACCGATACTAGAAACAACACCGCCAGTTACAAAGACAAACTTCGTCATAGTCTCCTTCGCGTGTACTTTTCATACTGTTCACAAACAAAAAAACGTTTTTATAGCACGGCTGAGTTGAAGATAGAAGTGAGCAATCAGGACTCAAAAACAAGCGCTCAAAAATTTAATATCTAATTGTGCCACAAGGTTGTGCAGCCCAGCTTTATCTCAGCACTACGCTAGAGTATCCGTGGAACCATTGTTTAGAAAGGCAAAGGGCACAGCTAATGGTTGCTCAATCTACTGCACAAGTTACGTGGACAATTTACGACTAATGACTTTAGGTGTAGGCGATACATTGACTTCACCACTTTTACCCAGCTTTTCTTGCCTAGTGAGTCAGATCTTCGGTCAGTAGGTCTCCGAGCTATCGTTTCTCTTATGCCACCGTCTCAATAGGCCTGTCAGTAATTGAGCAGGTTACTGAAATACTGGTATAAAAGTCAGATGACTTTTTAAAGCTCAGGTGTAGCAAGGGAAGGATGCATTTTTCCCTTGCTAGTCGAGTTGCCCGTTGCTGTGTGACGGTTTCAGCCGACAAAAGTGTCCTAAGCAACTCGACAGAAGATAGGTGAGGAATTGGTAATGGACTGGGATTGGAAGAAAGGAACGCTTGGGCTGCTCGGTAGTGTGCTAGCGGGTGGGCTATTACCCCAGGCGGCTATCTCTAGCGGACCAGACAATACCGAATTAAACATTGCCAGACCAGGTCCCGTACAGCTTTCACACCTATCTCCTCAATCTTCTCTAGTCGCTCAAGAGATGCAGGCGTCACCGACAAGTCTTTTCGTTGCTTATCCACCGGCAGAACACGAAACCGTAGCCGATCGCATCTTTTTTATTGGTACCGCAGACCCTAGTGAGCCGGTTACCATCAACGGTCAGCCGATTGAGAACCGCAGTGGCGATGGTCATTTTGCGCCGACGCTGCCGCTACAGATGGGTGAAAACACATTTACCTTAGTGCAAGGCGATGAAAGCCTGACACTGACAATCACCCGCGTTTCGAGTGAGCCACCAATGCCAGAGGGTGTGGGCTTTGCAGAAGGAACGCTGGAGCCTGCGGTAGACATTGCTCGCATGCCGGGCGAGCTGGTTTGTCTGAGAGCGATCGCACCTCCTAACGCAGAGGTTTCCGCCACACTGGGTAGCGAAACCATCACCCTCACGCCACAGACCAGCATAGACCTGCCGCCTAACTCTTCTGTTCTCACGTCTCAAACCGCCCCGGTTACGCTCTGCGCCACAGAAAACGCAGGCTGCACACAGCCGACAGAGCCTGGCGATTTGGGCGCACCGACCTTTACCGTTCAGGCCGAGGGTCAAACTGTCACCGAGCCAGCGCCTGGAAATGTCAATATCCTCTCACCGACGAACTTTGAGGTCGCCCAAGTCACGGCACCCGCTGGCGTTGCCCGCACTGGCCCTAGTACTAGCTACTCTCGTATCACACCTTTACCGGCCGGCACTCGCGCCGCTGTTACTGGGCGAGAAGGAGAATGGCTACGCCTCGACTATGGCGGCTGGATCAAAGAAGCGGAAACAGAAGTTACCAGCGCATCTGTTCCCCCCAACAGCATTATCAGAGGCATCAGCGCTGACCAAGTGGGTGACTGGACTGAGGTTGTTTTTCCACTTCAGACGCCTGTTCCTGTTTCTATCAAGCAAGAGAGACAGTCACTCTCACTGACCTTGCACAACACAACGCCCCAAACCGACACTATTTATTTTTCTAGCGATCCTGTTGTAGAGAGAATGGATTTTAATTCTGTTCTACCCGACAGCGCAAATTATACTTTTCACTTCAAAGCACTTCAGCAGTGGGGCTACAAACTGCGCTACGAAGGCACTAGTTTGATTTTGTCGTTGCGCCACGCGCCACCAAACAACAGCTTGAGTGGAACAACAATCTTGCTCGATCCTGGGCATGGCAGCGATCAAGATTTTGGCGCACGCGGTCCCACAGGCTATCCAGAGAAAGATGTCACCTTAATTGTCTCAAAGCTGATTAGAGATGAGCTTGAAGCGCGCGGTGCTACTGTTGTGATGACTCGCGAAGGCGACGACGATCTCTTTCCAGCCGATAGAGTAGAAGTGATTGATGCGACTGAGCCAACCATGGCGCTGAGCATTCACTACAACGCGCTACCTGATGCGGGCAATGCGCTAGAGCGTGCAGGGATCGGAGCCTTCTGGTACTACCCTCAAGCCCACGACCTGGCTACTTTTTTGCACGATTATTTAGTCGAAGAGTTAGACCGCGAACCGTACGGCGTGTATTGGAATAATCTGGCACTGACCAGGCCTTCAGTAACGCCTGCTGTTTTGCTAGAACTAGGCTTTATGATTAACCCAGAAGAGTTTGAATGGATTATGGATGACGCCTCTCAGCGCGAGCTTGCAAGGACCTTAGCCGAAGGGGTAGAAGCCTGGCTGACCCAACAATAGGTGCTTGGCGGATGAAATAAACTGGTAAAACAGAGGTGCGATCGCCGCCATCGCTATCTCAACTACCGCCTGCTGCTATGCCTACGCTATCTCGACCCGATTTTAAGTATCAGCACCTCTGGCAACAGGCGATGACCCATAGGTCTTTTGCCAATGAGCAGGCGAACGACATACCGCACAATGAGCGCTTGGAATTTTTAGGTGACGCCATTCTCACCTTTCTAAGCGGAGACTATCTCTACGCCCGCTATCCGGATAAATCTGAAGGTGAACTGACTACTATAAGAGCCGCTTTAGTCGATCAGCCGCAGCTCTGTTGTTTTGCACAGGCTTTGTCCTTAGAGCAGGCGCTACGGCTGGGAAAGGGCGCAGAAAAAGAGGGCGCACGCCAGAGCACTCGGTTACTGTGTAGCGCGTTTGAGGCCATGATTGGCGCGTACTTTTTGGACGTTGAAAGAGAGATGCAACGCGTAAAAGCCTACGTTTTCCCTTTTTTTGACACTGTGGTAGCTGCCGCTGGAGAACAAGGTGCTAAGGATGAGAAGACACGGCTACAGGAATGGGCTCATCGAACGACTGGTGAGGCACCCGAGTACGTAGATGTAGAAAGCAGCGGGCCGGATCACGATAAAAGTTTTGTGATAGAAGTACGTATCGCGGGTAAAGCCTACGCTCAAGGAAGGGGAAAAAGCAAAAAGAAAGCACAAAAGGCAGCCGCCAAAGCGGCTTTGTCTAAAATTGAGTCCTTTTAATAGGAGACTGGCGCAGAAGCGTTGATTACCTGCTGTGGGTTGAGTCTTTCGTAAGTGTCTTAAGTAACGCTTCAGAGGCCATATATTTACAAAGCAGCATCTATAAGCTTCTGACGAAACAACTCTGTATCTCCTAGCGTGATGTGCTCAGCGCTGAGGCCTCTAGACCAGCGAATAGAACCGTCATCGCTAGGCAGCGGTGTAAACGGGACATTGATCACGCCTTTGTTTTGGTTTGCCCAAGAAACCAATGGTGCCTGACCCGCGAAAATCACAATGCCAGGATAGTCTGCAAGCTGATCACAGAGGCTCTCAGCAGCATCGGGCTGTTTGATAGGCGTCACTGGCTGACTGGCAAGCGATCGCGCTATTTCAGCTGGAAACCATCGATTATCTATATTTTTTACCGGTTCACTTTTAACGTACAAAACAGCATGCCACAGGCGTCCTTGCAAAATCACCTGCTGCGCAATGTAGTCGATTTCCGCGGCATCAAAAGTTTCACTGTCTAGTAAATGATGCAAATCAACGATTAGCAACGGTCGTTGCGTAGTAGCTGCGATTGTTTTCGCAGCCGGTAGCTTTGCACCAGCACCTATGAAATTCAACGATAGCGGCATCGGCACGTGGCCTGATTGCAATCTTGCTAGCAGCTCTGGCAGTAGCGGGCTGTTGGTCACATGATAGGTCTTTTGCGGCCAGCTTACCTGACAGTATGTAGACAGCTGCGATCGCATAGATTGCCCTAACAGGTGACGACTCACTGTAGGATTGAGCGTGAAGCTATCGCTTACATGGACCTCTGCGCCTGCGCTAGGCTCCATTTTCTCACGCTGCTGCTGCTTTAGCTGGATTAGGCCAAAGCGCAAAAGCGGTGCACCTGAATCGAAGCGAGCCAACCTTAGGTCTTTTTCTGCCGTGCTCTTGCATAGCAAATCTAGTGCAAGCCCCACGGTCGGTCTGCGGCGGCTGCTAGCCTGTAGCGTGGCATAGAGCCTTGCGTAGCGGCGGTCGAGCTCGGGTGCAATCGCCATTAGCACCACCTCAACATCAAAGTCAGACAGCTCAAACGCTTGTTTCAAATTCGCCAGTGGAGAGCCTGAAATAACGGCGGCAGCGGGTGCTTGGGTCGGGACTACGCTGCCTAGCAGAAACGCTTCAAAGGCGGTGCCTACCAGGACATTTTTGACTTCAATTGTTTGTTGCAAGCGTTGATCGAGCCAGTGCAAAGGAGCGAGTAAAGCTTTTAGTCTGGATTTGAGGCTATACGTTTGAGTGCAACTGCTGAGGCTTGAACAACTCTCTACAGCTGGAGAGGCGGTTTGAGAGACAGTTTGATAGGTAGACTGAACGGCCATTTAGAACGACTTCCCAAGGCCGTAGCCTTATTGATGATTGTTCTTTAAGGGTGGCTATGCAGTAGGTATGCTAACCACAGACGGGCTTAACCTATCGCCTTGTCCGCATTTCTTACTACAGTAAATCTCCTGAGAAGAAGCTGTGCACTCTAGTAACTGCGCTATGGCGTTACCCGAATGCATCTGGGCAGCGCGAGTCACTCAATCTGTTGTAATACAAAGCTTTCAGCCATTGTGCTTACCTCATTCAAGTGACAAACGCTACAGGTAGGAGAACCTCTATATCACCCATGTCTAAGCGCTAGCAGACCAGTAAGTTCAGCGTGCTGCAATACAAAGTCGCCAATACGAGAGATTAAGATTTTTGGAAAACTGCGAAAGTTTTCCTTTCAATCACTATTTTGACCAAAAAGACTGCGCTCTAGCGACTTAACCATGCGATCGCTTCTCTAATCCATTCTTCAGTATTCTCACGCTTACTCAGCGTCGTACTGCTCCCCACTGCCACCAGCGCCTTACTAATTTCGCTATTGCTATAGCCCAAGGCCACCAGCATCATTTCTACATCCTCTTGAACCGCCGACACGGGCCCACCCGTCGGTGCCACAATGCCAGAATGCTGTCGCCAATCGCTCAGCTTCGTCTTCAGCTCCAAAATAATGCGCTCAGCTGTCTTATTCCCCACGCCTGGCGTCCGGGTCAGCATTTTTGCATTGCCATTGACCACCGACTGAATCAAGTCGTTGATCCCCAGCGTATCTAACAGCGCCATCCCCATCTGCGGACCGATCCCACTCACAGAAATCATCAGCCGAAAAACGTCGCGCTCCGCCCTGCTCGCAAAGCCAAATAGCACCTGTAAATCTTCCCGGCTCTGCAAATGCGTAAAAATCTGAACCGGATCGCCAATAGCCGGTAAAGAACTCAGCACCCGCGGATTGATCTGCATGTCATAGCCCACGCCGCCAGCATCCACAGTAATGATCACTCTGCCGTTTGGCAGCTTCTGACTATCTGCAAGCAGGCCTTTTATATATCCGATCATGAATCAATCATGGGCAAGTCATTAAACACTTACAGCCGCCAATCGAAGCTTTGAGTGGAGCTCAGAGAAAAGGCTCTAAAAAAAGTGCTGATCACTAGCGCTGTCCAGGGTTGCGCTGTAGAGGGGGACGATCTTGCGCGGGTCTGACAACGGGAGAAGCCTCCCTGCGACTCATCGGGCGCGCGCCGCCTGTTGCCGGATTAATCTGCGACTGTGGCGTCGTATTATCTACATCCAAAGACTGGCCGCCCTGAATTTTTTGACGGCCGTTTCGCAGCACATGCAGCATTTCCATAAACTGCCGCTCCATGTTCTCTAGCACCTGGTCAGCGTAGGTATCAGCGTCTTCCTGAATGGTCTTGGCTTCGTTGGTCGTCCGGGCGCGAGTCTCTTCCCACTCTTGACGCGCCTGGTTTTGCAGTTGCTCAATTTCAGCCATGGTTTGGCCGCGCAGGGCTGCGCACTCCTGCTCAGTCTGCGCTCTCAGCTGAGCCGCCTGAGATTCGGCTTGGCGAATAATCGCCATCTCGTTGAGAATTGCGGCTGCCTGCTTTTCTGCCGATGTGATGATTTCTTGCGCATACTGCTCGGCCTCGGCCAAAATTTCTTCGCGCTGTTGCACAATCTGCACAGATTCTTGCACCGCCGCAGGCAGGTTCACTCGCACCACATCAAGCTGATCGAGTAAGTCGTCTTCCGCCACCATAACCTTTCCAGTCAGGGGCAGCGGAGTACTTTCCAGCACAATTTCCTCAATCCGATCCAGCTCCTGCTGAATACTGAAGCGCTCGGAGGCTGGATTTTGATAGTAGTCGCCGTTTGCAGGAGTGTTCACAACAATTGTTCGGTGGAAGATTTTCAGCAGAGTTGACGGTGGCCTAGCAGGCTTCGAAATTAGCCGCGGATCAAAAAGGCCTCTTACATTATTGTTTAAAGGAGGCTTTTCCGTAACACTTTTCGATATCTATTGCAATATGCATAGGCACTAGATGGTCGATAGGACCACCAAACTTGGCGATTTCTTTAACTAAGCTGCTACTCAAGAAACCATACTCTGTAGAGGTTGCCAAAAAAACCGTTTCGATATCGTTGGATAAGGTTTTATTAGTATGCGCCATTTGAAGTTCTTTCTCAAAATCGGAAAGCACCCTAAGTCCTCTCAATAAAACCTTCGCCTGATGCGCTCTAGCATAGGATACCGTCAGACCATCAAAGCTATCGACGTCTACATTGTCTAAAGCGGCGGTCGCCTGCTGAATCTGAGCAACGCGATGCTCGACTGAGAACAAAGGATCTTTGCTGGGGTTGCGTGAAACAACCACAATTACCCGGTCGTAGAGCTTACTGCTGCGTGTGATGATGTCTAGATGGCCCAGCGTAATGGGGTCGAAGCTACCAGGATAGATTGCAATCATGAAAGGGGCGGTGGGATGATAAGGATGTTCTCTACGTAGTTTATGACCATGCCAAGAGCTGTCCTAAAATTCTCTTCTGAAGATTGCGGCATCTGTCACAAGATGGCCTTTTACGACGAAAAGGTGGCAAAAGAGCTATCTCTAGACTTTGTAGACATTAAAATGCAAGACACCGCCACCTATCGCAAGTACCGCAAAGTACTGCTCAGTCAATATCCTGATAAAGCAGATATGGGTTGGCCTACTTACCTGGTCTGCGACGATCCCGAAGGTGAATTTACCGTTGTTGGTGAGGTCAAGGGTGGACATCCCAAGGGCGAGTTCCGTCAGCGATTACAGGCTGTGATTGACGCCGGGTAGTCATTCTCCGAACGAAAATAGCCTGAGACAAGAATATCTCCATTCTCATCTCAGGCTGTTTTCTAGAGCAGTCAGCATTAGCCGTTAACAATTCTGCGATCACGCTATCTCATTCACAATGGCTCAAGCATCACGGCTCAAGCATCACGGCTCAAGCACTAGGGATCTCACAGCAAGATGAGATCGCTGGTTCAACTGCACGTCGGCTGTACTTGTAAAAAAATTGTAAAAAACTACAGCACGCCAATGTTAGCAAGACCCAAAATAGCGCCTACCCCAATCGCATGACCCAGGCTAGTCACAGCCAACAGTGCGGGCAGACCTAGACCCAAAAACATACCGGGAGCAGGCCCTGCATCTTGAATCTGAATCACCTGCTTACCGATCGCAAACGCCAGTAGGTTACAGATAATCATTACGATGGCAACATTAGGCCCCCACTCAACGGTATTGGGGACGGTGCCTAAAGCAGCAAGCAAAGGTAGCATTTATGCGCTCTCCTAAAACAAAGTATCGATAAGGGACACTCTAAGAAGCTCATCTAAGAAGCCAATAAAAACTAAATAGGAATAAGCTCAGAGCTCTCTACTGAGTAATATCTTTCATGAGAATGGAGGAACACATGTAAATCTCACGCGCATTCGTTGCAAGAGTTAACACTTCAGCGACTAAAAATTAATGCTTTTGAAGGCGGACTCATTTTTTAGTTCAAACTTTGGTCTACACCTTTCTACACTTTGTGGTCTACACTTTGATTTTTCGAATTTTGGTTAAAAGGGCTACTGTTAAAAAGACTAATAAGGGGAGCAGCATACTGCTATGGCTAGAGGCTTAATGTGGCTACCCCTGCTGGCAATCTTCTTTGGACTCGCCTGGGCCGGATGGAACGAATACAGCAAGCTTGAAGCTTACAAGGTTTGGGCGGCTCAGTTTGAGAGAGCCAAATACGATATCTATGCCGCGTTAGGGCAAAAAGAAGATCAGCTGACTTGGGGAATACCGACTCGTCAGGGTGTTATTGACACGAAAGTATTAGATCTAACAGAGGTCGACAAGCTGGTTATAGAAGTCAATAACACGGCGGTAGACTCGAACCAAGTTCCCGAGAAGGGAAAATTTTCGTTAGGTTTTACGCTGCAGGAAGGAAGACATCTGAGCATTCCTTTTACCGATAGCGACATTACTCGGCAGTGGTACGACTTTATTTGTCGGGAGTGGCACCTGTAGCTGAAAATAGCTAGCTAAAAAAAGGCAGCTGAAAAAAGTAGAAGGAAAATTAAAGTATTTTCTTCGTTGTTTTTCACACTCAACTGGGTAGGCTGCTGAACGACTGGGTTAGACTAACTTCCGTGGATGACATCTGGATGACCTCAACCCTTGTTTGTCCCACGCGTTCTATTTAACTATGACTCTATCTGACACAACGGGTCCGAATTCACAGACGTTGGCACAGCGCCGAGCGCAGCTAAAGGCACAGCGCAAGATCAAATTTTACAAAGTGGCCTGGCGAACGTTAGCCATGGGCGCGCTAGCCGCAGGCACGATCAAAGTAGCCGCCTCGCCAATTTGGCTGATTCGTAGTCCTGAGCAAATCGAAGTTAGCAACAATCAGCTGCTGTCGGATGAAAATGTTCAGGCGCTGCTACCAGTGCCTTACCCGCAGGCACTCGTCAACGTGCAGCCTGAGGTGTTAGCAGATAGTCTGAGCGCTCATCAGCCGATTGAGTCAGCCGTGGTTCGAAGAAAGCTGATCCCGCCTAAGTTGCATGTTCAAATCACAGAAAGAACGCCTGTAGCCGTCGCACGCCCCAATATAGAACAGCCACTGACAGCGATTCCTGACCAGCCCATCCCCTTTGAAGAACCTGGATTGATAGATGCTCAGGGCGTTTGGATACCGCGCAATAGCTTTGCGGAGCTAGGTGCGATCGCAAACCCGACATTACAGGTCATTGGCATGCGCGCCAAAGATGCCCATGAATGGCGCACCTTATATAGGGAGGTTGCCAGCAGTCCGGTCGCGATTATGGCTATCGACTGGACACGCTCTGATAACTTGATTCTAGAAAGTGAGCTGGGCAGTGTTCATTTAGGGCCTTTCAGCAGCCGTCTAGCGCAGCAGCTATCGGCCTTAGATCAGCTGCGTCGTTTAGATGATAGGGTCAACTCTGAAAAAGTGGCTTTTATCAATTTGCAAGATCCTGAACGCCCTATTGTAGAAATTCTTCAGGCGACCAGTCACTCAACCGCTACGCCATAGGGCGGACTAGGCGAGCGAAACAGGGTAACGGCAGAGTTTGGCTTTTTTAGCAAGTTCCCCTATAGTTGACTCAATTCATACCCCCGCTAAAGTTCAAGAGATCTAGCTAGGCGTTTAGAGGGATCTAAATCTTAGGTAGATTGATAGAGTTGCCGTAAGGCTGTTATCATCTTTTGACTTTATAAATTTTCACAAGAGTTTAGTCAGGTTAGCGACGGCTTTTCTGGCGTTGCCATAACTTAAGTCTGCTCATCTACTTATACATACATATCAAAAACATCAGCTCACCCTATGAACAACGCATCCCCTTCAACAAATTCACATGCGAACGATGGGTCAGGTGTACAATCAACTCTTGCAGCTAGTAATGGCAGTACGCTGTCAGCGGAAAGGCCAATGAGTGGAGAAATCATACCGAGTAGCGTGGCCAGAATTAAAGTTATTGGCGTAGGCGGCGGCGGCTGTAATGCTGTTAACCGCATGATTGATAGCGGTTTGGCAGGCATTGAGTTCTGGACCGTTAATACAGATGCTCAGGCGTTGACCTATTCGAGTACGACCAACACTATGCAGCTTGGCCAAAAGCTGACTAGAGGGCTAGGCGCTGGCGGTAATCCATCTATTGGTCAAAAAGCTGCCGAGGAATCTCGCGATGAAATTTTTCAGGCAGTAGAAGGCTCTGACTTAGTCTTTATTACCGCTGGTATGGGCGGTGGTACAGGTACCGGAGCCGCGCCCGTTGTGGCCGAGTGTGCCAAGGAAGCAGGTGCGCTTACGGTAGGAGTGATTACGCGTCCATTTACCTTTGAAGGTCGTCGTCGTACTTCTCAGGCGGACAGTGGGATCGCCGCGTTGCAGGCTAGCGTCGATACGCTAATTATTATTCCAAACGATAAGCTGCTCTCAGTTATTTCTGAGCAGACCCCTGTTCAAGAAGCTTTTCGCGTTGCTGATGACATCTTGCGTCAAGGTGTGCAGGGTATTTCGGACATTATTACTATCTCTGGTCTAGTCAACGTCGACTTTGCGGATGTTAGAGCGGTTATGGCCGATGCGGGCTCTGCTCTGATGGGTATTGGCGTGGGGTCTGGAAAGTCCAGAGCTCGGGAAGCGGCGATCGCAGCGACCTCCTCGCCTCTGCTCGAAACCTCTATCGACGGTGCAGGCGGCGTTGTCTTCAATATTACTGGCGGTAGTGACCTCACCCTACACGAGGTTAATCAAGCCGCTGAGATTATTTATGAGGCAGTTGACCCGAATGCGAACATCATCTTTGGTGCGGTGATTGACGACCGCTTGCAAGGTGAGATTCGCATCACAGTGATTGCAACTGGGTTTAGCATGGAGAGCAAGAGCATTCCATCGATGGCTGGCGTCAGCAACGTGACACCCATGACCCGTACCGCACCTAGTACGGATGTCTTTACGACCACTAGTGCCCCCGCAGACCCAGAAGAACCGGTTGAAGATCCGAGCAATCAGCCGATTATTTCGCCTAACTTGGACATTCCTGAGTTCTTACAGCGCAGACGCAATCGCTAGCTTCGGCTACGCTCAGCGAGCAACATTATCGGCTGAGACGATATGTTTGACGATATATTATTGGGCGCTGGCAATGCATTGTCAGCGCCCAATATTTTGCTCTTTTAGTTGCTTTTCTACCTACCTTTTCACTGCCCCTCTACCTGCCTTCCGGGCCCCTCCTTCTCCTATGCCCTCATTTACCCCGCCTGTTGCCTTGACGATTGCTGGCTCGGACAGCGGCGGCGGTGCAGGCATACAGGCTGACCTACGCACGTTTTCGTTTCATCAGGTGCATGGCACCAGCGCCTTGACCTGTGTGACCGCTCAGAACACCACAGGGGTGGCGAGAGTAGATGGCCTGCCTCCTGAAGCGGTGATTGCTCAGATTGAAGCCGTCACTAGCGATATAGGCGTGCAGGCAGCCAAAACAGGCATGCTACTCAATAAACCGATGATTGAAGCTGTTGTAGCCCATCTGAGCGCGAATCCTATTAACAATCTGGTTGTTGATCCGGTCATGGTGTCGCGAGTGGGTGACAAGCTGATTGATGAAGATGCGATCGCTGCCATCAAAACTCAGCTGATTCCTTTGGCCACCATTCTTACGCCCAACCGCTATGAGGCCCAAGTGCTGGCAGAAATGTCTATTTCTACGCAGGCTGATATGAAAACCGCTGCCCAGAAAATTCTGAAGCTAGGTCCCAAAGCTGTTCTCGTCAAAGGCGGCGGCTTCAGCGGGGCGCTAAAGGGTGTCGATGTGTGGTGCGAAGAAAAAGCTCAGCGTCAGGGTAGGCGATGTGAAACGCTAAAAACTGAACAGATAGAGACGCCCAATACGCACGGTACGGGCTGCACGCTTTCGAGTGCGATCACCGCTAATCTTGCCAAAGGCATGACTCCATCCGATGCGGTCAAAACAGCTAAAACCTACGTGACCGAAGCCCTCAAGTATTCTTTGGATATTGGCAAAGGCCAAGGGCCCGTCGGCCATTTCTATTCGCTGCTGTAACGGCTTTTCTGTCTGTAACGGTTTTCTGTAAGAGCCGTTTTGAGAGCTGCCAGGGTGCTTACTGTGAGGGTGTCTGTGACGGCCAAACCGACTCCCAGTCCTGACAGTTTCTATCGTCATCTGGGCCGTAGGGATGCATCCCGCAGACCAGCATTTCTTCACCGTAGGCCGTGCCGTGGTAGAACTTGCAGCCAATGCAGGCAGGATGGTTCTGTAGCCATGGATTTACTGTATTGGTCAGCGGCGCAGTCGTTTCTTCGATCCAGGGCGTTAACGTTTGATCGATAAACAAAAAGCTGGCATCGATCGCTTCATCTACTTGCGCATCAAAATTTTCTAGCGCAGGCGTAATAGAGTCGCTTAGATCTTTTTCAAAAGACTCAATGGCATTCAAGGAAGCTTCTGCCAAAGACTCAATAGCTTTGTTGCTCTGCTGCGAAACCTCAGCAAACCAATCGCTAGAATCTTTAGCTGCCTCGTGGATATCTGCCTGCAGCTGCTTTAACCATTCATCCATTGCGATCGCTCCTCCCTCTCCTGGTGATATCCCGTATTACTTCAGCTTCTTTAATTCTTCACGCAGCGCCTCAACTTCCTTGCGCAGCGCCTCAGCCTGTCGTTCCTCTTCTGTGAGGGATTCGCTATCATCTAAAATCTGAATTTGTCTGGGCCCTTCAGACTCTGTTGCTGTGGCCCTAGCCTCGGTCGCACTTGCAGATGCCGTCGCCTGGGCACGCTCGACCATTTCATTCATCATGGTCTGCGCTTCTTCAGCCGTAATTTCGCCCCGCTCTACAAGCTCATCTACTAGCTTTTGAGCTTGACCTCGCAAATCTCCTAAAGCACCGCCTGCCTTTTCACCTGCATAAGACGCAATGCCTACGCCTAAGTAAAAAGCCTTTTGTACCAAGTTGCCAAAGCCTGCCATGGGCCACGTCCTCTAGTATCACGAATCAGTCACGATTCTAGGATAGGTAGAAATTGATAAAAACGACCAGCGCGAATAACCGCCCTAAGAAGTGGGCGAAATCCGCTACTGAACGTTTCAAAGCTTTTATATAGCCAAATTTAAAAGCCAAAAGGCCCGAATTCCACGCCTATCACAAGCATCCCGTATTGCTGCTACCTTCCGGTCCTGACAAGATTTGGGCGTTGTAATTGCATGGGTCCGAGCCAATATCAGCATAGCACTACTGCTGCCAAATAGTCCGCTACCCCGTGGTTATCTTTTCCAGGGAGGCTTTGCCCAGCTGTAGGTTTCACTGAGTCGATCTAAGTCTAGCGGGGTTGCACCAGCGTTGAGTTCTTCAAACTTATTCAGTTCAATTGAGTTGACCAGCAAATTCATCAGGTCGCTATGAACAGCCTGTGTACGCGGATGCTGAGGACCTAGCTGCTGGCGAAAAATCATCGCCGCTCTTTGAAATAGCTCATCGGCCTCTGCATATTGCTCCTTGCGCTGATACAGCCGAGCTAACTGGTACGACGTTTCACCGAGTTCTACTGATGCTGTTTCTATCTGCGTTTGGATGGCTAACGCTTGGGTGAGCAGAGGCTGGGCCTCATCGTTGCGACCCTGTTTACAGTACAGATTTGCCAGGGCCTTCAGCGCAATCACATTCTCTAGATGGTCCTCTCCAAACTGTTTGCGTCGCCAGCTTAGGCTCTTAAGGTACAGCTTCTCGGCAGCTTTGTAGTGCTTACTGCACTCAGCTAAGTAGGCTTTATCAATGGGCCTAATCAACGATTCCGACAGCTGCGGACACATGGGCTCCGGGGTGGTCTGAGGGATCGAATCATACTGCCCCTTTAGATATCCCTCAGCTAGATGTCCTTCAGCCAGATGTTCTTCAGCTAGATGTCCTTCAGTCAGCTCCGACAGACGCAGCCCGCGATTGAGCATTTCTATTGCTTCTGCTCTGGGCACGGTGTAGGTAATCACATCGTCTTTCTCAGGCGGCTTTTTCGCACCACTTGCTGCCATTGCGCTGCCATTTGTAGCCTTGAGGGCCATTGGCAAATCGGCAGAACGATGCGAGCGAGGCTGTAGCGAGCTCACCGAAAAGCGACGAGTGGATGTGAGTCGCCCCCTTTGGTGCGGCGTACGAGAAGTACTGTTAAGGGGCAACCTTCGAGCACCAAAGCGTCGGCTTTGAGCGCGGTAGGACGCGAACAAAAAACGATAAAAGGAAAAAATAAGCCGCCGAAAAAATTGCTTCATCACGAACTAGCCTGAAAAAGAGATAGCATTTTCATGGCAGTGCACTCTATGTGATTATAATCACCGGAGAATCGAACGATGCATAATTTTCTGATGAGAAACGAGTTTTTGCTGTGGTAAAACGGCAGCGCTACCGTTAGCAAGCGCTACGCGGACATCGCATCGACTGTTTCCGTATAGGCTATTCGCATCGGCTATTCTTGCTGAGACACAAGTCGATGAAATATCAGCTCGTTCTGATGCATCAGAATATTTCTCCTGATTCTATTCAAAATGTCTAAAAAAGCAAGTCTAAAAAAGCAAGACTTATGACCAGAGAATAGAGCTGTCTTAAAGAAAGGAAGCGATCGCACCATGCTGTTCTACGCATTAGACTTGCTGGGCGTCACTGTTTTTGCGGTGAGCGGTGCCTTGGCCGCAGGGCGAAAACAGTTGGATTTACTCGGTGTGGTCGTGATTGCTGTCATTACAGCGATTGGTGGTGGTACCCTGCGAGACATTTTGTTGGATCGTCATCCGGTGTTCTGGATTGAAGATCCGACCTATCTTTTGGTGACGCTAGGCGCGGCGTTGGCTACCGTGTTTCATGCCAAGTTCTTCAAACCGCCTCGCCGATCGCTACTGGTTGCGGATGCTCTAGGCTTGGCTCTATTTTCGATTAGCGGCGCGCAAATTGCTGAGCAGGCTGGGCTTACCAGCAGCATTATTATTTTGATGGGGACAATTACTGGCACAGCGGGCGGTGTGATTCGAGACATTGTCTTGGCTGATATTCCTATCTTGCTAAGGCGAGGCAGGATTTACGCGACAGCAGCGATCGTGGGGATCGCTGTTTACCTGCTCTTACAGTCAGTAGGCGTGGTTGCGTCCATCGCAGCGCCAGCTGGCATGTTAGTAGTAGCGGGCCTCCGGCTAGCCGCTATTACATGGGGACTGATGTTGCCTATTTTTAGGCTATCGCCCGAAAAAGACGCTCTAGATTGAAAGCGGCAGATACAACCGCTGAACTAGCCCAGCGCTCAGCCATAGCTTCTGTCGATTTGCTTAGGACACTTTTATCGGCTGAAACCGTTACGTGACAACAGGCAGCTCGACTAGCAAAGTAAAGATGCAGTCTTACTTTGCTATATCTGCCAAAAAGTTCTGTTGACTCGCCTCAAATATCTGCTGAGCTAACCAAGACGTTATCTGTTCGTTTTGCTGTTTCAGTTCATCAGAAAGTTCACCAGAAAGTCTGTTATCAGCCCCTCGTGAAGGCACTGTGAATATCGCCAGCAGGAAGGGATGAATGCTGCCCTCAGATTCCACATAGGCAATGTGATGAGTACCGGTCGTACTGACACTCGCCATTTCCCAAACCTCAGCGCTCATTGGAAAGGCATGCGTTAATGACTGGCGCTTCATCAGTGCCATCATGGACTGAGACCGAGCACTGCTGACCGAGACTCCGCCAATAATGCTGTGCAGCAATCTAACGGTCGCTTCGGTGGTGAGCTGATTGCGGTTTTCGAGAGTCTTGCCTAAAAAATCTCGTTCTCTGCCGTAGGGGCGATCGCACCAGGTCTTTTGATTGAGATTAATAGAGCGCAGCTCAGGCCAACCCAAACTCGTAAAATAGCGATTAACAATATTTCGCTGCGACGCCCAGGTTTCATCTGGCCCTGGGGGCAAAGAGGGGCCGCTCGTCGTCCCACTCAAAACATCCATCACATAGCTAGCCGCATCATGATTAGTGCCCGCCATCATATCAGCCATCGCTCTCGATAGCTCCGCCGTCGGCTGAACCATGCCCTGCTCTAACCAGACGTTCAAAGCAACTAAATAAAATAAATGGGCAATACTGCCCGGCGCTATTAGTTCAACCCCTCGGTAGCTAGCGCCCTGTGGCTGATAGGCCCAAAACGCTTCAGCACTTAGTCCACCGCCGGTATTCACTCTATAGGGCGGCTCGTAGGCTATCCAGGTGAGCGCTATCTGGTTTTGGGCCAGATTAGGAAACGTGTTCCAAACGCTTTCTAAAATGCTTTCCAGCTGAGTTTGAAGCGATGGATTCACCGTAAAAAATTTAGCAGGCATGCCCTACACAAATCCCAAATTTGTACCTTTGCCAGCATGTACCAGAGCTAGCCGCTCATATTTTTTAGCATGTTCGATAAGCTCTTCCGCATCTTCCTCAGATAGGGGGCGCAAGACTTTTCCAGGGACACCGACGACGAGCGATCGCGGCGGCACGTCTCGGTTGACCACCGCCCCTGCGCCGATGATGCTACCCGCACCGACCCGCACCCCATTGAGAATGATTGCCCCAATTCCAATCAGACAGCCCTGCTCAATATGGGCGCTATGTATTACTGCTCGGTGTCCGATCGTGACAAACGCTTCTAAAACTGTAGGCAGGCCCGGATCGCCATGCAGCACCGCGCCATCTTGCACATTGCTGTGAGGCCCAATTTGAATGATGTCGACATCGCCTCGCACCACCGCACCAAACCAGATGCTAGCGCCCTCGCCAATCTCGATTTGGCCGACGACGGTGGCATTATCTGCGACGAAAGCAGCCTTGGAGAGATCGGGCGCAGGCCAAATAGAATTCATGGAGAACACCTCGCTAGCTATAATGAGTCCAATTCCACGCCGATTTCATAGAGATTGCTGAGCACTCTGCTCTATTTGATACATCGCTCTACCCAATTGCACGTCTTAATTTAGATGTCATGGCCTCTAATCGTAGGGCAAGCGAAGTGCAGATCAAAAAATAGCTGACTAAACAACGACCGGCTAAACGAGATATCGCAATTGCCAGATGCATTTGGTGACTGTCTTGGTGGGCGTTTCTTATCGCCGTAAAGCGACGCAAGCTCCCACCGCTCCTGATCATTTAGCTTTGATGCATCGACGGTTTCACCGGCTGGGAATGTACAGAATCTAAATGGTGAACGCTATAAGTGACTGGCTTTTGTTCTGGCTTTTCTGTAAACAGCACAGGTAATAGGAACGCTTGATGATTGGCTCCGACTCTCAATATCCCATATACGGCCCTGAAATTCAGTGCCCGCACTGCCGCCAAACGATTCCTGCTCTACTACTCACCGACAGCTACCTATGCTCACGCCATGGCGCTTTCGAAGCTAATCCTGAAAACCAAGAGCTGGTTCACGTGCAGTCGGGCCGCCACTGGCGGCTTTGGCAAGAAAAATGGTACCGGCAGCACACTCACCCAGATGGCATTCGCTTTGAGATTCACGAAGAGCTAGATCGGCTTTATACAGAAGGATACCGGGCCACCAAGGTGATTATTGCGGCGCGCTATCAACAGCTGATGACGCCTTACTTGGAGCATGGTGCACCCTGGCAAAGCAAAACGCAAGAAAAAGTGCCCAAGCTCTATGGTCTGCCAGTTGCCTTTAGCGAAACGGCCAGCGTAGAACCACAGTGGGAAGTCATTAACTTCACCTTGGAAAAAGAAAGAGGTGTTCCCACGCAGTATCGGTATCTAAAAATATTCGAATAGTCTCCTTTTGACGACGCTCTCGTGCAAGCTTTCATGCATCACGTTTCTATCAAAACTGCAGATATCCATCAGGCGATCGCTTTCTACGAACGGTTGGGCTTCACGGTGGAAACGCGTTTTACCGCAGGCGTTACCCTGGCTTGCTGGATGACAGGGCTGGGCGGACGCGTGGAGCTAATGCAGGTACCCGAGCCGCGTCCAGCAATAGATGCGTTTACCGACGAGCACTACACGGGCTACTACCATCTCTCGTTTGATCTCACGGACCATCTCAAGGCAGAGAACTTTGCAAGCTTAGCGGACTGGATTGTTAATCTCCGCAGCCAGGTAGATGAAGTTGGCGGTAAGCTCAAGGTTTTACTGAAGCCGCAGCCGCAGCAGATCGGGGATGATACGTATGAGGTGGCCTTTTTAGCAGATACAGATGGGCTACCGATAGAGTTGCTTCGCCGCCTAGCATCTACTGGCGAACTAAACGAAGAAGACTCAGCGAATACTCTCGAAGGATAACGGAAGGATGGGCGTTGACTTAATGCCGTTTGCAGTTATCTGCGCCTTTCTCAAAACTGAGCTAGCCTGGCTTGATCGGCTGCTGATGCTAGCGATCGCCCGTCAACGCAAAGACCATAAAGCCATTGAGAAAGTCGCCACAACCCCCGCCGATCGCCTGAGTAGTCACTGGTGGAAGGGCGTTATCTCTGTACCCAATCCTAGTTACGACGACTGCCGCGCGCCTGCGGCGGCCGCTACAGAGCTAAAGTCACCGGCTACAAACGGTGAGTCCGCTACGCTACCCAAGTGTAAAAAAGCCCCGGTTGGCTATCAAAGCCAGCTAGAAAGGCGCATTCAAATTAGCGCCCAAGACAATATTGTGCTGGCGCTGCCGTCACTACGCCACTATCTGAACCTGACGCTGTTTGAGAAAAACTTACTGCTGATGGTGCTAGCCCCCGAAGTCAATCGGCGCTACGGGCGGCTGTACCACTTTCTGCAAACCGGAGAAGAGAAAGGCACTGCTACCGATTTACCCATGGTGGATTTGGCCTTGCGACTGCTCTGCCGAAACGATTTAGAGCGTCGCCGGGCTAGAGCTAAGCTGACGGGCCCTGAGTCCTTGATTGAAAAAAAGATCCTGCGCTACGTTTCACTGCGACCAGGGAGTAAGCTGACCAGCTACTTGCAGCTTAGCGATGAGTGGGTTAACTATTTGCTCGCGGAACAGCCCGATCAAGATGTCCTGTTTCAGCGGTTGGCCACACCCGAGCCGCTGCTCGCGTTGCCCGCTCCCACACCGGCTACCCGGGCGGTCAAAATTCGTCAGCCAGAGGTTGCTTGGGATCAGCTGATTTTGCCAACGTCGGTGCTCAGCCAGCTGCAAACGCTCAGCCAGCAAACGTCCGCAGGGTTTGTAACGAAGGCGGACACTGGGCAGACGACCCTTTTAGTAGGAGAAACCGGGACCGGGAAAACAATGTCGGCAGGGGCGATCGCAACATCTCTACAGCAATCACTGAGCGAGCTAGATCTAGCACAGGTCTACCCTGAACATTGGCTAGAGGTCCTTCAATCTTTAGATTCTGCGCGCTATCCGGTGCTGCTCATCAAGTCTGCTGCCGTTTGGTTTGGCCGCGATCGCAACGACGAAGACCAGCCATATCGGCCTTCTAGAGCGCAGCTTCAGCAGTGGCTAACCGCCCGTAAGTCTGAACCTGGTATTACGCTGTTGAGTGCCCGCTACCTGCATACGGTTCAAGCTCGGTGGCGTCAACAAATAGAAGCGACTGTGAGCCTACCAATGCCCTATAAAGTCGCCCGTAAAATGATGTGGCGACAGGCTTTTTCGGGCATTACCTGTAGTTCTAAAATCGACTGGATGGATCTGGCGACGCAGCTAAAGGTCAGTGGCGGTGAGATTCAACTGTTGGCAGAAGGGGCGATTGCGATCGCTCAGTCGAAAAACGCCAAAACTGTGAAGCTCAGTCACATTCAGCAGGCTATGAAGCAACGCGGGCTGTCGGTGACCATCCATTAACTCAAGCGATACTGCCTCTTTTGCGAGCTTCTTTGAAGGAGGTCCCTACATTTTTGAGACCTGCGCGGATCATTTGCTGCTCTAGCAGGGTGAAAAATCGGGTGCGATCGCCACCCTTCACGACTGCCTGGTTGTGCGCTTCAGCCAGCGCCACCGGATAGCCAAACCCTTTTTGTACCTGAGCTAGCATCAGGCTCAAAGCGGAATCGAGCAGCGTGCGATCTTCGATTACCCACTGAGGAAACTCTACGCGTGCCACTTCCGCACCAACGTTGACATAGCAAAAGTACACGGCGTGATCGCCATAGCAGCCCAGAATATCAGCAGAGCTTTTCCACAGCGGACCGCGCTCGCCAGGCGATAAAGACGTGGACCAAAGCGTGACGTCTCGCAGCGGTGCAAACGTTTGGCAGGGCATTTGGGCCCGCTGGTCGGCGCAGTGAGTCAGGCAGTCTGGTGCTTCGTAAGGGCAAGCGCACAGGCGCAAAAAGTTTAGGGCTTCACCACTGCGCGAGGCGCTGATGTAACCCATGACCGGAATACGAGCCTGACGCAGGCGATCCCAGGCTTCTAAAATGGGGATCAATATTTCATCGCGAGCAGCCGCAGGAATCTGTTCTAGAAACCAATAGATTAAAGAACCATCCGTTAGCGCCAGTGTTGGGCTAAGCGTACTTGCCTCACAAACCGACTGGCCTAGCTCGCCTAGCATAACGGCCTCGGCGGCAGTCCGCTTGAAGCTCATCCACTCTTCGGTGCGGATCCCCCACTTGCGCGACGCATAGAGATCTTCGGGGCGATAAACCACTTCTGGAATGCTGTCGAGCACCGGATAACGGCTTTGGCCATAGTGGATGATAATGCGGCTGATGTTGAGCAAATAGCAGTAGGCAATTTCATGGTGGCTCGGTGATATTTGCGAACCGTCTGCGGAAACGACCGTATGCGAGTCTGGAGCGCTGCTAAGCGGAATTTTTGTATGAAGCGGCTCGATCGGTTCAGCCGCGGCAAAAAGAATGCGATCGCGCCATTCATCTAGCCGATCGACCAGCGCTCCTTGCGAGCCAGCTGCCTGCGTCATCAGCTGACGGGCAATCTCTACTCGCCTACGGGCGGCGTCTGCTTCTTGAGTGAGGTGGTCGCTAATGCCCTGCATTTGGCGGGCAAGCTTGGTCAGATCGAGCACGGCATATTATGTTCAGCTAGCTAGATGTCCGGCCTACTAGATGGGCAACTATCAAGATATCCAGCTGCCGAACTTTTGTACTATTTGCTGTAACGATAATAGATGAATTCTGCTCGATTGTCTGACGGTCTCACGATCGGGATCAAGGTTGTAGCCCCAGTCAGCCAAAAAGAGAGCCGTTTTCGCTAGGTCGGGCTGCGCGGCTACTGCCTTGAGCGCTGGCAATCGATCTTCAACGAACCAAATGCGCTGGGCGGCATGTTTCTCTTTCAGCAGTCGCAGCGTCTCATATTTGGGGCGTTTGACCTCTTTGCCAAAGATTCTCTCTGTAGGAAAATCTAATCCGCTCTGTGCCAGCAAGGCCTTGATGAATCGACCTTCTTTGGTACTTACGATGTAGATGGGTATTTCGCTAGCTAACAGAGCGGTCAATCGGTCAATCATGCCAGGGTAAAACCGATGTAGATCCAGCCAGCTTTGCAAATCGCGCTGAATCCACTGATCGCGAACCCCATCTAGCGTTTGCACAGACTGGGCCTTGGTCAGGTTAGCAGCGTCTAGATAGGGCAGCGCCATCTCTGGCCACTGTTCAATAATTTGTGCATTGCTAGCGCCTTTTACCAGTGCGGCTACGAGCACAGGCATCTCCCAACCGGTTTCAATCACAGGGCGCAAAGGGTAAAACCGTTCAGCCAAGCCTTCTGGTGGCTGATTGCTCGGCGGCTTAAAGAGCTGACAATAGGCCTGCCAGGCGGTTTGAAAGTATTCGATTAGGCCGTCGCAAATTACGCCATCGAAGTCAAAAGCAAGCAGCTGTGGAGTCGTCATATTGAGTAAGCGTCTATATCAATCGGGCTTGTAGCTAAGCAGATGGCGGTGTGTCAGTCGATAAGAATTTCAGTTGGATTGGCCTTGGGTAAAGCGCTTTTATGGGATGACGGCTCAGGCGGCTGATAGCGCAAGGGCAGGACAATTGTGAAGGTCGATCCCTCGTTTGTCTTCGACTGAAGCCGAATGCTGCCTTGAAGCAGGTTTACCATTTGGTAGGCGATCGCAAGTCCTAGTCCAGTGCTACTGGGCAGCTGCTGTCCGGCTTCGCCCTGATAAAAAGGCTCAAAGATGCGATCTTGTTCTTCATCTGAAATACCAAGACCGGTATCGGCGATCGCAATTTCTACTGTCTCTGCTTTCATCTGTACGCTTACCCGAATGCTGCCTTTCTCGGTGTATCGCACCGCGTTACTCAGCAAGTTAGTAATAATCTGACGTAGACGGCTTCGATCCGTCCAAACCAGCTGAGCAGTCGCGGGGCAGGTGGTAACCACAGAGAGCTGTTTTTGCTGTGCCAGCGTATCCATTACAAGCGAGACCTCCTCTACCACCTCGCAGACATTGACATCAGCTGGATTGACAGCAACCTGCCCCGCCCGGTAAGAAGATACTTCTAGCGTTTCATTAATCATCTGCAACAGCTGACGACCACTGGCTAACACCCGTTCGATAAAGCTGATCTTGGGATCGCCACCGCTGCCCTGCTGCCGCAAGAACAAATCTGAGTAGCCAATAATGCAGCTCAGTGGACTTTTAAGCTCGTGGGCCAAATAGACTAGATTAGTTTGTTCGTTGCGTGCCAAACGGTCTAGCTCTTGATTGCTGGCAATCATTTCGTCGTATAGCAAATTGACTTCTTTTAACCGCTCTTCAGTGTAACGATCCAATGCGGTTGCGATGACTTTATCGACAGCACCGTCAATCAACCGAACCGTTCTTAGCAGCATAACGGGCTGACTTTGCAGCAGCGCTTCTTCTAAGACGTCAAAAATGACATCGCGCAGGATGTCGTACTCTCTAACAATTTCTTTGGCGTCATAGCCTTGGTCTGCTCTTAGCGCGCCGTGCTCTAAACCGCTGCGCAATATTGCTTGAATGTCTTCTGTGGTGGGTTGTGAGAGGAGCTGTGCGATCGCATCTATCAGCGATGGCAAGCTGTCTAACACACCAGAGTAGGTTAGATCTTGAGTACTTTTAATTGAGACATCTTCACGGACTCGCGCTATCCACAGCTGAACAATGGCCTCTTTTTCGTGAGTAACGACCTGACCAAAATTCATGTTGCAGCTCAGCTTGATTAAAAGAGTTTGATATAGGCAAAAATGTACCAAATCGCGGGTGAGATGTACTCACTCATTATGAATAGACCCTTTGCTCAAACCAAAGATAAAACCAACGCAAACCAACGATTGAGACCGACAATCGCTAGAATAGGTCGGGCATTTGAGCGCATTTCATCATGAGATGAGCTTAGGATAAAAGGACCTACCGCAGCAGTGCGTAAGTCAGCAGCAGCAGTAGCAAGTAGCAAGTCAGCAGATAAGCCAGTATGAACGTCTCCTTTTCAGACGAATTTGATGTCATCGTAGTGGGCGCGGGCCACGCCGGCTGCGAGTCTGCACTTGCCGCTGCGCGGCTGGGCTGCAAAACGCTGCTGCTCACCATGAATCTGGACCGCATTGCCTGGCAGCCCTGCAATCCTGCCGTCGGCGGCCCCGCCAAGTCGCAGCTAGCTCACGAAGTCGATGCACTCGGCGGCGAAATCGGTAAGATTGCCGACCGCACCTACTTACAAAAGCGTATTCTGAACAGCTCTCGCGGTCCTGCCGTCTGGGCGCTGCGGGCCCAAACCGATAAGCGAGAATACGCGGCTGTGATGAAATCAGTCGTTGAAAATCAGGAAAACCTGACGCTGCGAGAGGGCATGGCGACCGATCTGGTGCTTGGTGAAAGCGACGAAATCATCGGCCTAGAAACCTACTTTGGCATGACGTTTGGCTGCAAGGCGGTCATCCTGACTACCGGGACTTTTCTCAATGGCACTATCTGGGTTGGCAAAAAGTCCCTTTCAGCTGGCAGAGCCGGGGAACCCGCTGCCATTGGCATGACCGAAACCCTCAACCGACTGGGCTTTGAAACCTCGCGGCTTAAAACCGGCACGCCCGCCAGAGTTGACAAGCGTTCTGTTGACTACCGCAAGCTAGAGAATCAGCCAGGCGATCTCGACGTGCGCTGGTTCAGCTTTGATCCCGAGGTCTGGAACGAGCGCGAGCAAATTCCTTGCTACATGACGCGCACCACCGCCGCCACCCATCAGCTGGTACGAGACAATCTTCACCTATCACCCGTCTACGGCGGCTGGGTAGAAGCGAAAGGTCCACGCTACTGCCCCTGCATCGAAGATAAAATTGTGCGCTTTGCAGAAAAAGAAAGTCACCAAATATTTATTGAGCCTGAAGGTAGAGACTACCCAGAGCTGTATATTCAGGGGTTCTCTACAGGGTTACCTGAGACGCTGCAAGTTGAAATGCTACATACGCTCCCAGGGCTAGAAAACTGCACCATGCTGCGCCCTGCCTACGCGGTTGACTACGACTATATTCCAGCCACTCAGTGCTTTCCAACGCTGATGACAAAGCAGGTAGAAGGTCTGTTTTGTGCGGGGCAGATTAATGGAACAACCGGGTACGAGGAAGCCGCAGGTCAAGGCTTAGTGGCGGGGATCAATGCTGCGCATCTGGTTCAAGGGAAAGAGATGGTGGTCTTTCCTCGCGAGGGTAGCTACCTAGGCACGCTGATTGATGACCTGTGTACCAAAGATCTACGTGAGCCATATCGTGTCTTGACTTCACGCTCAGAATACCGGCTAATCCTGCGCTCAGACAACGCCGATCAGCGCCTGACACCGCTCGGCAGAGAGATCGGTTTGATTGACGATCGCCGCTGGGATCTATATCAGAAAAAGCAGGCGAACATTGCCGTAGAAAAAGAGCGCTTGAGCAAAAAACGAGTGAAAGAGAATGAGGAAATCGGCAAGCAAATCTATGCTGATACGCAGCAGCGGATCAAGGGATCGGTGACGCTAGCTGACCTTATCCGCCGCCCAAAATTTCACTATGAGACTTTAGAGCAGTATGGATTAGGTAACGATGAACTCACCCGAGTTGAAAAAGAGGGTGCTGAAATTGATATCAAATACTCGGGCTACATTCAGCGCCAGCAAAAACAGATTGATTTAGTCTCACGTCAGGCGAATCGTGCTTTGCCGCAGGATCTTGACTATATGACGGTGGAGACGCTGTCGATGGAGTCGCGAGAGAAGCTGAATAGAGTAAAGCCACTGACCGTAGGGCAGGCCACACGGATTGGCGGGGTGAATCCGGCTGATGTGAATGCGTTGCTGGTGTTTTTGGAGATACGCGATCGCCAGCAGTCCTTTAAAGACAATCAGGCAGGCGCTTCAAAAACACGTGCTTCAGAAAACAGTCAAGATACCGACTCAAAGCCAATACCCGCTTCTGCCTCAACTTAATTTTGAGGTCAAATTTTGAGGTCAATGCTCCATAAAACAGAACATTGTTGAACAACAGTCTTGTCAGTGCAGAATGTCTTAGTCTTTTACAACTTTGGTCTTTTACGACTTTGGTCTTTTACGACTCTATAAGACTGTGACAACAAATAAACTGGGCCGGGTTGAGTTTATTTGTGTAGAGAAATCTGTTTCGGTGTGGCTGTCAAATCATTCTTACCGTGTTGTAATAAAATCGCTCTAATAGTCTCACAGCAATGGCTTTCAGCGATGGAAGACTTGGTGCGATCGCCTCACAAAGCGTGTTATCCGTTCAATCTAGGAAAAAATTCCGGAGGATAGATGAAAAAGAGTGAATGCTTTTGGGAACCCTCCCTAAGCAGATTTAGCAAATTCTCCTAACAGTTCAACAACAATCATGCCAAAAGGCGCACGCTATCTGAGTAAGAGCTCTGCTTAAAGGAAGAAAATAGGAGCGATCAGGATCTATCCGAACAAGAAAACTTGCCTAATTGTTTTCCATTTGCTATAACTTGCTCTGAGTGGATCTGCTCTCACATTTTTAAAAAGTTAATAAAGATTTACGATTTCGGCTTGTTTTATCCATTCTGAATTACACAAGTTCATACTTGAGGTTAATGCATGAAATAGAGACCAAGGCAACGATAAGTAGTGATGAACTACTTTGTTCTTTCGACATTCTCTTTTTTGTATATGTACACGACCCACAGCACAGCAACCAATGGCGTGATGATGCAGTTCTTCCACTGGTATGTAAAGCCTGACGGCTCGCTATGGAACGAACTAGCAGAGAAGGCAGATGAGCTTTCTGAAAAGGGGATTACCGCAGTGTGGTTACCCCCAGCGTACAAAGGCACTGGCGGCGTTAACGATGTAGGCTACGGCGTTTATGATCGCTACGATTTAGGAGAGTTTGACCAAAAGGGGACAGTACGAACAAAGTACGGTACAAAAGACGAATACGTAGGTGCCATCAAACAGGCTAAGGAAGCCGGAATTTCTGTTTATGCTGATATTGTTCTGAACCACATGATGGGTGCAGACAAAGAAGAAGAATTCAAAGCAACGCCCTGTTCTCCTGATGATAGGCATCAAGAGATTGGTGAAGAAACAACTATTAAGAGCTGGACTCATTTCACGTTTCCAGGTCGCAATGGAAAATATTCTGATATGGAGTGGCACTGGTGGCACTTCAATGCAACAGATTATGACAGCTATGAAGATGATGATTTTGAAGCTGTTTATCTGTTTGAAGGAAAAGAGTTTCACGATCAGGTTGATTTAGAGAAAGGTAGTTTTGACTATCTGATGGGTTGTAACCTTGATTTGTACAATCCGGAAGTAACAGACGCCATCAAACGATGGGGTGAGTGGTATGTAGACACCATCGATCTTGACGGTTTCAGGTTTGACGCGGTGAAGCACGTTCGTGCTGGCTTCTTTCCACAATGGATGAAGCACGTTCAACGCTACAGCGGTAGAACACTCTTTTCTGTGGGTGAATATTGGTCTGGTAACATCGCAGATCTTCACCGGTTTATTGAACTCACCAGTGACATGGTGACCTTGTTCGATGCGCCTTTGCACTACAACTTTCACCATGCCAGCTTGAGTGGTAGCCATTACAACATGAGCACCATTTTCGACAATACGCTGGTGCAGGATCGCCCTGAGCTTGCTGTGACTCTCGTAGATAATCACGACTCTCAGCCCTTACAAGCCTTAGAGTCTTGGGTCGAAGGGTGGTTTAAGCCGCTAGCATATGCGCTTATTTTGCTACGTCGAGACGGCTATCCTTGTGTGTTCTATGGAGATTATTACGGCGCTGAGTATGTTGATGAAGGTGACGATGGTGAAGCGCACAAGATCGTATTGGATTCTCATCAGTTCTTAATCGATAAGTTTCTCAAGGCCCGTCATACCTACAGCTATGGCCCGCAGTACGACTATTTTGATCATCCCAATACGATTGGCTGGACCCGGCTTGGCACGCAGGGTAATCCGGGCGGAATGGCAGTTGTGATGAGCAACGGTGATGCTGGCGTTAAGCGGATGGATATTGGTCACCCTGACTACACCTACATCGACATTACTGGACACGTTAGCGAACCTGTTACCACTGATGAAGATGGCTGGGCAGACTTTTGCTGCGAGGCAGGCTCTGTTTCTGTTTGGGTGCCGCAGGAAGACTTTTTTCAAGAAGCCTGAAAAGAGATATAGCGAGGGCTCTCGTTCGCTCATTTGAACTCAAGGTATCATTCATTTCAATCTGTTTTTTGAGATGATATTCTAACGGCCTAGTCAGACAGTAGTTTGGCTAGGCTAACTTTTTGAGGTGCTTTATGGATACGCTTTCAGTTTTGAAGGGTGCTGCCCTAGTAAGAGTGAGCGATGGACAAACGGTATCTTTGTTTGAAGATTGTGAGTCCTCTAAGCCAATTCTGTTGCTGGTATGGCCGCAGCTAGGAGATTTTGATCCGCTAGAGTATGCCTGGTGGATTGAGCGCGATCGCACTCAGCTAGAGTCAGCCAATATTCAGGTACGCGCGGTGGGGATCGGCGATCGCACCGCCGGAGAAAAGTTCTGTCACTACACTGGCTTTCCCGCTAAGCATCTGCACATTGACCCGACAGCCTCTATTCATCAACAGCTGAATCTGTATAAAGGGCTTACTGCGACCTTGCCAGGAACGACGCCTCAGCAAGACGGCTACCTGAACCTGTTGCTCATGTGCATGGGCATTGGTAGCCCTGGCACGCTCAAGGAAGTATTTAGAGGCTATACAGGAGACAAAAACGCGCCTCAGCTGATTGCGGACGATGAAGTAGTAAAGGCAACGCCGTTGCCCGCACTGAAAGGTGATGTATTTAAAGCAGCAGGTGGCAAAGGATTCCAGCGACCTTTCGAGCTAGCGACCTTGCGGCTACGGAATATGGCTGAAGTATTGGGTAGTTGGAAAACGTACGTACCGGACGCGGCTTATCTAACGCAGCGCGGCGCGACTTTTTTGATCGATACGGACGGAAAAATTGCTTATGAGTGGCGCGACTCAGGCATTCTAGGCTTCGCGGAGAACATGAGCAACCCGCTCTCTTTTTTGGCAAATTACATCCCCACCTATCGGTCAACGCCCGCTGAAAAAGTGCTCACCCGATAGCGAGGCGCATGAAGGCTGTAGCGCTAGGCGTTAGTACTCTGCGCTAGTACCCTCAATTAGCGCCCTTAATTCTTTTCTCAAAAGAAAATGTGGTCGTAGTATCACCCCAGAAACCGTCGCCACGTCCATGACAAAATAATTTACAATGTTTAACAGTTAGTACCATTGATAGATGTGCTGACCGTCCATTTTGTAAGCACCGCCTCTGTCAGTTTCTTGGCGCGGTGTGCCGAAAGTTTCCAAAATTCAACTAAAGAATCACCATGAAAGACCTGACCCGCTACCGGAATATCGGTATCTTTGCCCACGTAGACGCGGGCAAAACCACTACAACCGAAAGAATCTTGAAGCTTACCGGTAAAATCCACAAGATCGGTGAGGTTCATGATGGTGCGGCGACGACAGACTTCATGGACCAAGAGCAAGAGCGCGGCATTACCATTCAGTCTGCGGCGACCTCCTGCTTTTGGAAAGACCACCAGCTCAACATTATTGACACCCCCGGCCACGTAGATTTCACCATTGAGGTTTACCGCTCCCTGAAAGTACTAGATGGCGGCATTGGTGTATTTTGCGGCTCAGGTGGTGTAGAGCCTCAGTCTGAAACCAACTGGCGCTATGCGAACGATTCCAAAGTTGCTCGTATCATCTACGTCAACAAGCTAGACCGTACCGGCGCGGACTTCTACAGCGTTGTAAAGCAGGTAGACGAAATCCTCGCCGCTAAGCCTCTGGTCATGGTGCTGCCTATCGGTATCGAGGACGACTTCGTTGGCGTTGTTGATTTGCTGACTGAAAAAGCCTGGATTTGGGATGATTCTGGCGAGCCCATGAACTACGAAATCACCGACGTTCCTGAAGATATGAAGGAAAAGGTGGCTGAGTACCGCGAAATGCTCATTGAGGGCGCTGTTGAAGTCGATGACGACGTCATGGAGAAGTATCTCGAAGGCGAAGAGATTGATATCGACACGCTTAAGAAGTGCATTCGTAAAGGAACCCGTGAGCTGACCTTCTTCCCTACCTACTGCGGATCTTCCTTTAAGAACAAGGGTGTTCAGAACGTTCTAGATGCGGTTGTAGACTATTTGCCCAACCCGACAGAAGTTCGTCCTCAGCCTGAAGTAGACCTTGAAGGTAATGAGACAGGTGGCGTTGCGAAAGTAACACCTGATGCACCGTTGCGTGCATTGGCGTTCAAAATCATGGACGACCGTTACGGCGCACTCACCTTTACTCGGATTTATTCCGGCACCCTCAGTAAAGGCGACACCATTCTCAATACCTTTACAGGCAAAACTGAGCGCGTTGGTCGCATTGTAGAAATGCACGCTGACTCTCGTGAGGAAATCGATACGGCCCAAGCAGGTGACATTGTTGCCATCGTGGGTATGAAGAACGTACAGACCGGTCACACCCTGTGCGATCCGAAAAACCCAGCAACGCTTGAACCGATGGTGTTCCCCGAGCCAGTTATTTCGATTGCGATTGAGCCAAAGCAAAAAGGCGGCTCAGAGAAGATGGGTATTGCCTTGAGCAAAATGGTTCAAGAAGATCCTTCCTTCTATGTTGAGACTGACCAGGAAAGCGGCGAAACCATCATTAAAGGGATGGGTGAGCTTCACCTCGATATCAAGGTGGACATTCTCAAGCGAACACACGGCGTAGAAGTGGAAGTGGGTAAGCCACAGGTGGCTTATCGTGAGTCCATCACGAAGGTGCTCAACGATTCTTACACCCACAAGAAGCAGTCGGGTGGTTCAGGTCAGTTTGCCAAGATTGACTATACCATTGAGCCGTCTGAAGTCGGCGTTGGCTTTGAGTTTGAGTCTAAGGTGACAGGTGGTAATGTGCCCCGTGAATTCTGGCCTGCGGTTGAGAAAGGGTTCGCAACTAGCCTGGAGAAAGGGCCTTTGGCTGGCTACCCAATGGTAGATGTGAAAGTAACCTTAACTGATGGTGGTTTTCACGCGGTTGACTCTAGTGCGATCGCCTTCGAAATCGCTGCTAAGTCTGCCTACCGTCAATCCTTCCCCAAGGCGGGTCCTCAGATTCTTGAGCCCATCATGAACGTAGACGTATTTACCCCTGACGACCACATGGGTGATGTGATCGGTGACCTCAACCGTCGTCGCGGCATGATCAAGTCTCAGTCTTCTAACCCTATGGGCGTACGCATCAAGGCAGACGTGCCCTTGAGCGAAATGTTTGGCTACATCGGTGACCTGCGCACCATGACCTCTGGTCGTGGCCAGTTCTCCATGCTGTTTGGCAACTACGCGCCATGTCCTAAGAACGTCGCTGAAGAAGTGATCAAAGAGGCCAAAGAGCGTCAGGAAGCTGCTAAGAAGTAAGCCTCATGACTCGCTTGCGACTAGCTATAGCTTGTGACTAGCTAATAACTGGCTGGGCATCTCCCGTCTTTCTAGATGGGGGATGCCCTTCTCTGTAAGCGTCAGCGCTTCTTTGCAAGCATTTCTCCGTAAGCATCTGTGTAATACATTCGCTATTATTTATTCATGGAGATAAAAGCTCTACCCACCGATATCGTTCTCAGTAGCTCCAAAGAAGTGCTGGGTCATATCAAAATGGATCGCAGCCTTTACCCTGGCACCTACGTCGATATCGACGGTAAAACCTATCAAATTTTGGTACGTCGCCACCAGTACCAGCTCAAGCTAGGCCGCTACTATCTCCACAAAGCTGTCGTCCACGTTAAACAAACCTCCGTCCCCGACGAACGCACCCTACTCAACGGTGCTTGGGTTATCGGCGATATTACTTGCACCTACAACGCCCGCTCCGAGCTTGTCCGCTGCGCAATTAACCCCAGTGGTCCTTGTAGCGACTGTACTCACTATCAATCGATAGAATAAGCAGACTTCACTCACGACTTTTAGTGACGTGGAAATGTTTTCATAGAGAGAGGCTGCAAAGTCATAGCCAGGATTGTCAACATGGTACAAACCCCTGTTAAACCCCTCACACTAGAAGAGTTCCTGGCAATGCCAGAGACGAAGCCTGCTAGTGAATATTTCGAGGGAAAAATTAGCCAAAAGCCGATGCCGCAAGGAGAACATAGCACTATCCAAGTTGAACTGGCATCCGCTATCAACAGTGGGTTGAAGAATCAAAAAGTTGCAGCAGCATTTACCGAACTTCGCTGTACTTTTGATGGGAGTTCAATCGTTCCAGACATTTCAGTTTTTATTTGGAACAGAATTCCTCGCAAGGAAAATGGCAGAGTAGAAAATGCCTTTTTGATTGCGCCAGATTGGACTATCGAAATTCTCTCTCCTGGGAAAAAGCATTCAAAAGTCATCAAGAAAATATTGCGCTGTCTGGAGAATGACACGCAAATGGGATGGCTGATTTCACCCACTGAAGACGCGGTGTATGTCTATCGTGTAGGTCAACATCCCGTCATTTACGATCTGGCAGATAATTCTCCAGAAACTGTGCTGCCCGTGCCTGAGTTTGCAGGAGATTTCAAATTGACGATAGGAGAACTCTTCGCTTGGCTCGTCATATGATGATTTTGATGTAGGCGATGCTGGTAAATCAGTATTCAACTGTCACTGGCGTATGATCGCTCGGACGTTCTAACCCTCGGGGCTCTATATCAATTGTGCAGCTGATCGCCTGCTCGTATAGCGCTGATGACAAATAGTGATGGTCGATGCGCCATCCGGTATTGCGGGCGAATGAGCCTGAGCGGTAGTCCCACCAGCTAAAGTGTCCCCCTTCGTCGGTGAACTTGCGAAAGGCATCTGATAGGCCAATGGAGAGAACATCGCGTAGGGTCTCGCGCTCTGCTGGAGAAGACATGATGTGTTTATCTCTCCTTTTATCGGTGTAGATATCTTTGTTTTCTAGCGCGATGTTGAAATCACCACAGACGTTTAGTTTTGGGTAAGCTTCTAACTGCAGCGTTAAATACTGTTTTAGTAGCGCCAGCCAGTTCAATTTGTAATCGTACTTTTCGCTGCCGATTGCAGACCCATTGGGCACATACAGATTCACCACTCGCACATTGCCTAGCACACCGCTGATAACCCTTTTTTGGGCATCTAAGTCACCAACCGTCTCTTCGTCGATGACTGCGCTAAACCCTTTTTGCACATCGCTCAGTGGCTCCTTGCTAATCAACGCAACGCCGTTATACGACTTTTGACCGTAGAAGTAAGCGTGGTAGCCAATATCTGTGAAGGCCTGCTCAGGAAAATCTTTGTCAACTACCTTTGTTTCTTGCAGGCACAGCACATCCACCGGATTTGCCTCTAGCCACTGGGTGACATGCTCTAAGCGCGTACGAACGGAGTTGACATTCCAAGAGGTAACTTTCATAAGAGCGAGTAAGGCCAGAAATTAAGCTTCGGTGTTTAAGCTTTAGTATTCTAAGCCGACTGGGTCTATCGAGAGTACGATTTCAGCGCTTGATTAATCGGCCTGCACAGCCGCCGCCGGGTTAAGCACGGTCAAGCTCTGACGCACTAACGGAACTGCGCTGGAGGCAATCAACAGCGCGATCGCTAAACTAACCACACCATCCGCCCAATACCACCCACACTTGGCAATCAGCACCGCCCCGACCAATACGCCCAGGCAGCTACTAGCATCGGCCAACATGTGCAAAAAAGCGCCGCGCATGTTCAGATTATCGTCAGCATGGCTGTGCAATAGGTAGGCGTTTAATCCGTTGATCCCCAGCCCGACAGCAGCTGTGATAGCAACGGGCTGACTGAGAATTTCTGTCGGTGGCGATCGCAATTCTTCTATTGCTTCCCAGCCCAGCCAGCTACAAACGAGCAGCAGCAGCACGCCGTTGATCAGCGCAGCGATCGCATTCAACCTTTCAGCACTGATTCCTTGACTGTTGGCATTCTCTTTTGCAACCTGAGCAGCCGTCCACAGAGAAAGCGCGATCGCAAACACATCACACACCATATGCCCTGCATCTGCGAGCAAAGACAGACTGTTGGTGTGCAAACTGACCCAGAGTTCTGCCGCAGAGAAAAAGGTCACAAAGACGAGAGCGATTTTGAGCGATCGCACCTGCTCGGGTGTAGAGGGCACGCCGTGATGATGACAACCGGCCTGGCCGCACGTCGAGCTATGTTCAGTGGAACGGTGATGATGATCGTGCGTTGTCGCAGAGGTATTAGCCATTGCTTAAAATAGACAAAGTTAGAGTGCAATATAGCCCAGGATTCGCTCAGCGCTAGGCAGCAGGTTGACAGTTTTAATCGAGCGTCTGCTGTGTCTACTGCCCATACTTCTGCTGTCTATCTCCTGCTGCCTATGCTACAGAGCCAGTCACTCTCTCATTCCTCAAATCCCCCCTTTCCCATTCACCATCTCCCATCCCTAAAGCAATGGCCAAATCGAAAAAGCAACCTCAGGGCCCTTTAGAAGGCGACGCCTTAGTGAAAGAAACCTGTCGCCGAATTCGAGCGGCCAAAGGTCTTTGGGATGCGCATCGCAACGGCCCGTGCCGTCATGAAAGGGAAAAAGCGATCGCACTCTACAACCAGCTGAGCAAAGCGCAAAAAGATAAGATTCCTCAGCAGCTGAGGATCTGGCTGCGCTATCGCAGCGAGAAATATTTTGGCAGTCACCAAACCAAACCGGGAGGGACTCACTCGCATAAAACAGTCAAAAAAGCCGGCCGAAAGTCGGGACTGAAATCAGGGCAGAAAAAACGTTCCGGAAAAAGAAAAAAGTAGAGTTTAAGCCGCGCTCTATACAGGTCTACAAAACTAGGAAAAAGCTGAAATATCGGACTTTGACTAATTTAGAGGTCAAAAAAAGTCCTCTTGTTTTCAACCCATACGATTGACTCTCAGAAGAATCACTGAGATATTAAGGTAATTTCATAATCTTGAAACCTAGGCTTTATGATGCGCGTTAACCGTTCTATTCTCGCAAAGCTTTGCTTGCTGACGGCCTTTGCTATGCCGGTTCAGCCAGCAGCTTCTGCGACTATCTCCAAGGGGACGCCACCGGCTCGCTCTTCAGCTTTACTCCTAGCTCAAGCTGACTCGGCGGCTGAGTTTACCTTGCCTGCGTCGCTTGACGGGGCCGAGGCGCTGCTCATTGATGGCTCTAGTAGCATGCGCTCAATGAATGAAGCGCTCACCGAACAGTTTCAAGAACAATACGAGGACGCTGAAGTCCAAAGCGAGGCTAACGGTAGCGATATCGCGATCGCTCGGTTGCTGGATCGTGAGATTGATCTAGCCGCTATTGGGCGACCGCTGACAGAACCAGAACAGGCGTCTGGACTCAACGCGGTGGCGATCGCCCGTGAAAAAATCGCTATTATCGTTGGCCCAGACAATCCGTTTGACGGTGACATTACCTTTGAGCAGTTTGGCCAAATTTTTCGCGGCGAAATTACCGATTGGTCTGAACTAGGTGGCGAACCTGGCCCGATTCGGTTTGTCGATCGGCCTGACTTTAGCGATACGCGTCAGGCTTTTCAAAGCTATCCCACCTTTCAGTCGGCACCGTTTGTCACTGGCAGCACCGCCGACCCGGTCGCAGAAGACGAAACCGACGCGGTGGTAGAGGCCCTGGGTACGGATGGAATTGGCTATGCGATCGCCAACCAGGTTATGAGCAATGATGATGTCAAGATCATCTCCATGCACCAGACCCTACCTGATAACCCAGCCTATCCATTTTCGCAGTCACGTAACTACGTTTATTTAGACGATCCGATAGAGAGCGTTCAAGGGTTTTTGGGCGTGGCAACAGGCGCAGACGGGCAGGCAGCCGTAGAAGAAGTTCGCGATGCGGAAGAAGCAGCTGCGGTTGATATAGAGGGGCCGCTGCCCACGGCAACCAGCCCAGACGGTGCTCTCACCGCTCGTACGACCGAAGAAAACCTGGCGGTAATTGAAGACGAAGCTGGAAACCTTACACCGCTGCGAGGCGCAGGGGGAGCCGTTACTGCGATCGCCTTTAGCCCTGATGGAGAAACGCTGGCAACCGGTACTAGCTCAGGCAATGTTCGCTACTGGAGCACGGATGGAGAACCCATAGGTCCAGTGTTTCCAGCCATCGTTGGGGAAGACAGCGCGGTCACTGATTTAAGGTTTGAATCGGATGACAAACTGTTCGCGGCAGGCAGTAACGGTCGCAGAGGACTATGGGGGCTTAACGGGCTACCCTTTGGTGAAAGTGTCGCCGCTGCAAATACCACGGACGGCAACGCTGCGGATGGAAACACGGCTGGAGACGCTGTAGGTCCTTCCCCCTGGCTATGGCTGATTCCGCTACTGGCGCTTTTAGGCGGTGGACTTTGGTGGCTACTGGGCAGAAAGCGTCAATCACAAAATACCGAAGCTATTCGGCAGACCGCGCCCACCGCGACGGTCCCCCCACCAGCTACCGACCCAGAAACGAATCGGGAAGTTTCTACCCGAGCGCAGTCAGTTATCTCTACCGACCGCGTCACTGACGATTCTCGTGTTCTGGCAACTGAGGAAGGCAGCTTATCCTCCGCGCCTCTTCCAACAGGCAGCACAGAAGGATCAGTGACGCTGGGCGCACCAGGTAGCCCAGTCTCAGGGGCTGAACAACCTAGCGAGCCAATCAGCGCACAAAGCCTACCGCTGCACGAGTCCACAGACCTAGAGTCTCCCGATCTAGAAGGAACCAATCTTGACCTGTCAACTCCAGGTGGCGCAGGCGGCGCAGCGGCTCTCGGCGGCGCGGCCGTTCTGGGAGGTGCCATGCTCTCAGGCTTGGATGCGGACATAGAAGCCGATGACGACGACGAATGGGACGACAACATCGATCTCAGCTTGGGCGAAGATCCTACTGAGTCGGGTGAACCGAGCGAGCTGAGTGAGCCGAGTGAGCCGAGTGAGCCGACTGAACCGACTGAGCCGACTGCTGAGCCTATCGGTGAAGGCGCAGCGGACAGCGGACCTGTCCTAGAGCCCATGGCAGCAGGCTTGGGCTTGGCAGGCGCAGCCGCCGCAGGTCTAGCTGGGGCGGCGGTCGGTGCTACAGCCAGCGTAGCCGCCGCAGGAAATGATGAGGATACTGAACCCACCCGCGACACCCTGATCGCTGATTCAGAAGCCATTCTCGATATCGAACCCACTCGTGACACCGTCATTGCTGAGACAGAGACCATTCTCGACATTGAGCCGACCCGAGAAACCATCATCAGCGAAAATGCTGTGATTTTTGGGGAGGCCGCAGCGACAACCGCCCCCGTAGAAGCGGCCAACCTAGCAGAGGTTCCCACCTCTGAGCCATCCACTTTTGATTCATCTATAAACAGTACAAATAATATGGAAGACCCTAGCCCTCTGAGCTCTCTGAGCATTGAAGAATTAGCCACGGTAGATGTTGGTCTACCGGAGTTACCCGAAGGCTATGGTGAAAGTCGAATTGTTTTATTGCCGCGCGATCCTAAGTGGGCCTATACCTATTGGGATGTGTCGAACGAGCACAAAGAAGAGCTAAGACAGCAGGGCGGCCAGCGTCTGATGATCAGGCTGTACGACGTTACCGATGTCGATTTATCTTCGGCAGCGCCCCACAGTATGCAGCAGCAAGACTGTCATGAAATGGCGCGTTCCTGGTATTTGGAGATGCCAGTGAGCGATCGCGACTACATTGCAGAAATTGGCTACCTGACTGCTGACGACCGCTGGCTGCTTTTGGCACGCTCAGCCTCTATTCGGGTCCCCCCCATCTATCCGTCAGACTGGGTCAAAGATCAGTTCGTAACTATAGACTGGAGCGAAAGCCTGGTTGGTCGTACCTTTGGTGACTTGGGTCAGCCCTACTCTCCAGAGAAAGCCAGCGACGAAGCGGTTGACGATCTACCGCAAATTTATGACGACATTTTTGCGCTAACACAGGGCCAAGAAGCACTGCGCGTTGCGGGTTCGCTCTATGGCTCTATGCCCCACGTAGCACCTGGCGCGCTGACGGCGTCTGGCAATGTGTCGGGGATTCCAGGTGCTGCGGCTCCTGGGTTTGCGCTGAATGCATCCGGGCTAAACGTGTCTGGACTCAATATGTCAGGGATTGGCTCAGGCGGGTCTGCGTTGCCTGGGCGATCGCGTAATTTCTGGCTAGTTGCCGACGCGGAGCTGATTGTGTACGGTGCAACAGAGCCCACGGCAACGCTGACAGTCGGCGATCGTGTAGTTCCGCTCAACCCAGACGGCACCTTCCGCTTCCACGTTGCCTTCCCCGATGGCCAAATCGACTATCCAATTCGAGCGGTGGCGGCTGATGGAGAGCAATCACGGTCTATTCACCTTCACTTCGAGCGAGAGACCCCTGAGCGCAACACGAACACGAAGGCTGAAGCGAAGGATGAGTGGTTCTAATGCGGATAGAGGACTCTACAAGAGGAACCGTATGAAAAGATACCGCATAGCGCCTCATAATTGGCTCTAATGAGTCGTTAATAGGTTCATCATCTATGCCTTACGGCAGATGAATCTATTATTCTCCAGCTAGTGATCTTGAATTTCACGCTTGGGAAAGAACAATGCTAAACATTGCCTGTTCTTTCACCCTTTCCCTTACGCCCCATTGAAAAGACAACCCTCTCCTATGACTCAGCCCTCTCGCATGATTCGCCGTCGTCACGTTCTTCAGCTGATGGCGGGTACCACCGGCGCAGTTGTTTTACATGCTTGCCAACCTCAAGAAAGCCCAGATAGCTCAGAATCAGCCGGTTCAGAAGAGGGGACAGAGGGCACAGCAGCCGGTAGCTTAGCGATGTCCATGGGCTCAGCGCCCTGGGTTGGGCAGGTACCGCTATACATCGCGCAGGAGAAAGGCTTCTTTGAAGAAGAAGGTCTTGACTTTGAACTCAGCCTGTTTGGCGCCAGCGGTGATTACATCTCCGCGTTCTTAGGTGAGAATATCGACAGCGTAGCCCCTGTAAGTTCAGAAGCAGTTTTGATGAAATCTCAGGGGAAAGACTTCAAGATTGTTTTAGTACAAGACAATTCAGTCGGTGGCGATGGCATCTTGGCGCGTAACGGGATTGAAAGTATTGAAGACTTTAGAGGTCAGCAGATTGCTGTTGATACAACAGGGGTAAGCTACTTCTTCTTGCTTCAGGTGCTTAAAGAAGCTGGACTTACCAAGGACGACATTGAAGTGGTGAACGCGGATCCGGCAGCGGCGGCAGCAGCTTTCGAATCAGGCAACGTTGATATCGCAGTTAGCTACTCACCCTACCTGCAGCAGACCGATCGCGCTATAGAAGACGGTCGTATCATCTATGATTCGTCTCAGATGCCGACTGCCATTATTGACCTGTACCTGGTTGATACTGCGTTTATCGAAGAAAATCCAGCCGCTGTGCAGGCCTTCGTCAACGCTATTTTCAAAGGAACACAGTTCATGACCGATAGTCCAGAAGAGGCGCTGGAAATCGGCGCTGCAGAGCTAGAAGTGACTACGGAGGAGCTCGCTAGCGACCTGGGGGGCGTAAAAATTCCGAGTGTAGAAGATAATTTGGACATGCTCGCTAGGCCAGATAGCGATACTTATCTGGTCGAACCGCTGAGTGAACTGGCGGCTTTCTTACTCGCTGAAGGCCAAATCGAAACTGACCCTGGCGATATTGCATCACTGATTGATCCTCAGTTTGTCGAGGCATATCAGGCATAGTCCTTCGTCTATCAGGCAGGTACTCCCCTTGAGTTATGGAAAAAGTTACGGTAGGAGACGCTATCTTAAGCCCTCTGTTTTTTGGAGCATTCGTCAAGGCTTTCCCAGCTGGCTCAGCCCAGTGCTTACAACGCTGTCGCTGCTGGTTCCGGTTATCATCTGGTGTTTTTTAAGCTACGGCGGGTTTGTAAACCCTAAGTTTTTGCCTACGCCAACAGCTACCCTTGCAACAGGGATTGATATGCTGCGAACAGAAGCTCTGTTTGCAGACATCGCAGCGAGCTTTTTGATGGTATTGGCTGGGTTTATCGCCGCGGCGGTTGTAGGCATTCCGGTCGGGCTAGCGATGGGCACGTTCTACAGCATGGACGGCTTGCTCGGGGGCTTTTTTAGGACGGTCAGATACGCCCCCATTAACGCCTTTGTCCCGCTCATCATCATCTGGGCCGGGTTAGGAGAATCTCCTAAAATAATCATCATTTTTCTGGGGATTGTTTTTTACAACGCGACGATGATTTCGGACGCCGTGAAGTTTATTCCCGATGAAACACTAAACGTAGCCTATACCTTGGGGGCCACTCGAAGAGACTTGCTTTTTCGAGTTATTTTACCAGCCACGCTTCCTAATATTATTGATGCGCTTAAGCTGAACGTAGCGGGCGCTTGGAACTTTCTGATTATCTCTGAGTTGATTGCCGCGCAAAAGGGGCTAGGCTTCAAAATCATTTACTCGCAGCGATTTCTACAAACCGATAAAGTCCTCTTCTGTATTCTGGTGATTTTAGCGATTGGGCTAGCAACCGATTTGTTCTTTAAGCTGATATTTCGGCTGTGTCTACCTTGGGCTGAATCTAAAACAAGCTAGCGAGCCGTTATCGCTGGCTTGTTTTGTCTGATTTCTTGATTTAATTTTTCTGCTGCTATCGACATGACTACCTTTCCGACCACGCTTGGGCAACCGAATAGAGTAACCAGTGCAGCGAAGCTAGAAATTCGCCACATCACCAAGATTTTTAGAAAGGGAAAACAAGCGAATGTAGCGGTTGATGATGTGAGCGTACAGCTGGTATCCAATGAGTTTAGCTGTATTGTTGGGCCCTCTGGCTGTGGAAAGTCTACGCTGTTAAATATCGCAGCAGGACTGGTGAAAGCAACCTCGGGTGAAGTGCTTGTTGATGGAGAAGTAGTGCCTGGTCCTGGGGCAGATCGTGGCATGGTGTTTCAGAACTATACGCTCTTTCCCTGGCTGTCTGTGGCAAAGAATGTTGCGTTTGGACTAGACCTGAAAGGAATGCCTCAGTCTGAGCAGCGCAGCAAGGTTGAGTATTATCTCAATATTGTTGGGCTGAGTGACTGTGCAAAAGCCTATCCGAAAGAACTATCTGGGGGGATGAAGCAGCGAGTTGCGATCGCCCGCGCCCTCGCCAACGATCCAGAAGTGTTGCTAATGGACGAACCCTTTGGCGCACTCGACTCACAAACCAAAGAGCAGCTGCAAGAATTTTTTCACGAGCTTTGGAGAAAGTCTCAAATTACGGTGTTTATGATTACCCATGACGTTGAGGAAGCTATCTTCTTGTCGCAACGCGTTCATGTGATGGACAAAAGCGGCAAACTGCGCGAAACCGTAGAAATCTCTCTCCCTGCGCACCGTGATCTGGAAATGAAATTGACGCCTGAGTTTTTGGACTACAAGCGCCATATCATCCATGCTTTACGTTAGAACATGCTCCCTGACAGCTGAGATTACAAAAGCCTCAGCTGTAAGCGCAGGGCCTGAGAGTCTATGGGAGCCTATACGCTAACCGGCTGCTGGCCCATCTGACTGACGCGGTCTGCTAGTAGCTGTTCTAGCTCTTCGAGTGCCTTGGTGAAGCCCTTGATGCCTTCATCTAGCTTGTCGTTGGCCATGCGATCGCTCTCATGCATCTGATCAAACGTCTCTTTATCTACAGAGAGCTTTTCAATCTCCATTGCCTTGGCATCTTCAGGCTTTAGCTTACGCGCCAGCTCACCGTCTGTTTCAGATAGAGGCTTTAGTAGCTTGGGCGAGATTGTTAGCAGATCAACACCTGCCAACTCTTTAATCTCATCGACATTGCGGAAGCTCGCGCCCATAATCTCGGTTTCGTAGCCAAATTTCTTGTAGTAGTTGTAGATTTCTGTGACGGAGAGTACGCCAGGATCTTCAGATGGTGGGTAGCTGTCGCGGCCAGTGTCTGCTTTGTACCAGTCGAGAATGCGACCGACGAAAGGAGAAATTAGAGTTACTTTGGCATCGGCGCAAGCCGCGGCCTGGTGCAGACCAAAGAGTAGCGTCAGGTTGCAGTGGATGCCTTCTTTTTCAAGGATTTCTGCGGCTTTGATGCCTTCCCAGGTAGAGGCGATTTTGATCAGGATGCGATCGCGACTAATCCCAGCAGCCTCGTACTCACCAATCAGCTCACGGGCGGTCGCTAGCGTCCCTTCTGTATCGTAAGACAAGCGTGCATCAACTTCAGTAGAGACGCGGCCAGGAATAATTTCTAGGATGCGCTTACCAAAGGCAACCGCCAAGTGCTTGAAGGCTTCTTTGGCCACTTCCGTATCAGAAGCACCCTCTCCCAATGTTTTCTTCGCTTGAGTCAACGTTTCATCTACGATGCTCTGATACTGAGGTAGCTTGGCCGCTGCTGTAATCAAAGAAGGATTCGTCGTAGCATCTTGAGGCGTAAACTGCTCAATCGCGCCGATGTCTCCTGTATCAGCCACCACAGTCGTCATCGTTTTTAGCTGGTCTAACAAGCTCATAAATAAGCCTCCTGTTATCGGTTTGTCAGTACATATTCTGTGCCTAAATTGTAGACAGCGAAATATCATCTGAACTCCCTCAAACGGTCCTGAAACCTAGAGACTATCTATAGAAAATCATATGCTCACCCGCTTCTAAGGGGACTCTCATCATTCAGCGTATTATCGAATACGCGATCGCTATGTAACGACCCCTAGACCCCTTTTGATAGGCGGCAGATAGATAGCAGATAGATGGCGGATAGGCGCTGCCCTCTGCCTCGATCAAGGGTGACGGAACTTTTGCAAAATGGATACCTCAAAGGGCTGCAGATTGTCTGCTAAGTCAATCAGCTTGCTGGTTTCATAATGCGTAGAGAGCAATACACTCCAGCCTTCACGGTCAATCGCTACATCCCGTGCAAACGGCTGCTCGTAAGAAAAATTGATCGCTACCAGCACAGTCTCTGCCTGGGTCTCTCTCACATAGGCCATATGCTCGTGAGGATAATGAATTAAGGTGCGCCATCTCCCCTGCTGTAAGGCCTCGCTATGCTTCCGTACCTGCAACAGCCGACGATAAAAGTTAAGGATAGAATCGGACTTTTGCAGCGCGGCCTGCACATTTAAGTCCCGGTAGTTTTTGTGAACGGGTAGCCAGGGTTCGACATCCTCACCAAAGCTAAATCCAGCGTGGGGAGAATCGTCCCACTGCATGGGGGTACGCGCACCATCTCGCGGCGGCGGGGCTTCTCCCGTTTCGCTAGAGGCAATGGCATGATCTTTTAGTCTGTCGTCAGGAATATCGGTATTATCTACCATGCCTAATTCCTGACCGTAGTACAGCAGTGGCGTTCCTCGTACGGTGAGCAGAAGCGTGGCCGCAGCTTTAGCGATCGCATCAGAATCCACGCACAGACTGCACTCAATCCAGCGGGAGAGGTGCCTGGGAATATCATGGTTGTCCAAAAAATAAGAGGGCCAAGCGCCAGGTGCGGTGAGGATTTCATTTTTCTCAATTTCCCGCTGTAAATAGCCCGGATACCAGGGGCTAAACGGAAATTCAAAGGTGATGGCTAAATTCAGCTCATCGCTGTTCACGCCGTGGAAAATGACCGAATCGTAAAGGCGATTGTCAATAAACGTTTCGCCAATCAGCACGCGATCGGGATATTCGTCTAGGACGGCGCGAATCTCTCTGATAATCTGATGGTTTTCCGGCAGATTTTTGTCGTAGAGATGGTGATAGTTGTTGTAATCGTTTTTGTCGGTAGCCTCGTACTTTAGAGGGTTATCGCGAAAGTAAGGGTCCTTGCTGTAAACGCTGGAGGCATCTAGCCGAAAGCCATCCACGCCGCGCTCTAGCCAGAAGCGGACAATGTCGTAGACGGCTGTGCGCACATCAGGATTTTGCCAGTTGAGGTCGGGCTGGTTTTTATTAAAGGTATGAAAGTAAAACTGGTCGCGCTGCTCGCAGTAGCACCAGCCGGTACCCCCGAAGTAAGACTGCCAGTTGTTGGGCAGCTCTTGGCCTTCGAATGGCGTTTGCCAAAGATACCAGTCGGCCTTTGGATTGTTGGTGCTAGCGGCCGATTCTTTAAACCAAGGATGCTGATTAGAGGTGTGGTTCACCACTAAATCTAGAATGATTTTGATTCCTCGCTGATGTGCTTGGTCGAGCAGTTCGTCAAAATCTTCTAGGTTGCCAAAGGTGGGGCAAATATTCTTGTAGTCCGCCACATCGTAGCCGTTGTCCACCATTGGTGAGGCGTTGATTGGTGAGAGCCAGATGGCGTCTATGCCTAAAGATCTGGTGCTGTTGGGATCACCATCGTTAAGGTAATCTAACCGTTGAATAATGCCTCGCAGATCACCCGTCCCGTCCTGATCGCCATCGGCATAAGTGAGCGGATAAATCTGATAGATTACGCCTGTTTCCCACCACTTCTTAGGCTCTGGCCTAGACGCTGGCTGGGACGCTGACGGCGTAGATCGGGCCATAAGTATGCTCCTTACAACGGTCTCACAGTGGCCTTACAATGGCTTGGCTGTTAAGGAGTATAGCGATTAAGGGTTCCTGATTAAATTTAGCTGTTATTACTTAGAGGCTCTTCGTATTTGTTGTTCTCTCTATAGCTTTGTTTACAGACTAGAGGTTGGCTTGGTTGCAAGCGCGATATCTTCTGATGCCATATCTTCTGACTGGGTGGCTTCTGAGGGATCGTCTGTATGCTCTAGCTGCTTTGCATTAGGCGCAGCATATTCGGTCATGTCGTACATCGGCAGGTCGAACCAAAAGGTTGTACCAATACCTACCTCGCCGACCAGATTAACCTGGCTGTTGTGCTTGTCCATAATGTTTTTCACAATGGACAGGCCTAGCCCGGTGCCCTCTAGGGTGTGGACCCTATTTTCTACTCTGAAAAAGCGCTCAAAAATAGCCTGTTGATCTTCTTCATCAATACCAATTCCGGTATCGCCAATTTCGATTCTGACTGCGCCTAGTAGCTGATGCTCGCCAGCGGGCGCACGGTAAGCCCTGATTGCCACTCGCCCGCCTGCTGGCGTAAACTTCAGAGCGTTGCCAACTAGGTTACCAAACACCTGCAACAGCAAATCATAGTTGCCTAAGACGGCTGGCAGTGTCTCCTCAATATCTTTCTCTAGCGTAATTTTTTTATCTTTGGCATTGAGCTGATAGGTTCGCAAGATCTGCTCAATGGGCTGATGCACTTCTACCGCAGAAAACTCATATCGACGGCTAGATTCTAGGCGAGAGAGATCTAATACGTCGTTGACTAGGCGAGTCAGCCGGTCTGTTTCGTTATTGGCGGTCGCTAGAAACTCTTTCCGCTCTTTATCGCTCAGGTCCTCGCCGTATTCGTGCAGCGTTTCAATAAACGATTTGATGTTGAACAGCGGTGTGCGTAGCTCGTGAGACACGTTACTGATGAAGCTGCTTTTTGCCTCATTGAGAGCCACTTCGCGAGTAATATCTTGCAGCGTAATCGCCAGTCCCTTGACGTTCTCACGCGATTGATCCAACACGGTGTTTAGAACGACGCGGATGGTTCGGCTGTCTTCCATTAGCGAGATTCTAAATTCGCTGCTTTCGTGATCTTCACCAGCGATCGCCTGAGAAAGCGGCGGTGCCAGCTGAACGCGAATTTCAGGCTGAAGCCGCTCCAAAATGTTACCGCTCAGCAGTGTGCTACTTCCCCAGCCCAGCATGCGTCGCGCGGCTACATTTGCCAGCACGATGTTGATATCTGCATCAAGCAAAATGGCACCATCGGCAATAGTCGAGACTAGACTTTCTAGCTTTGCTTTCTCTGCGGTCAGTTCTTCAATATTCTGCTCTTCGTAGCTCTCTAGGCGCTCGGCCATATCGTTGAAGCTGTAGATCAGCTCGCCTAGTTCACCCCCCAAAGGCAGATCGATTCGCTGCTTAAAGTTACCCGCTGCGATATTCTTCACACCGAGCAAAAGCTCCTTGATCGGCTGCGTGATGGTCAGCGCATTAATCACCGCGCCCAAAATCACCATCACCCAAATAGAGACAAAAACGGCAATCGTGACATCGCGCGTCAGGTGTGAGGACGCCACAACTGTTGGGTTGGGCGTAATACCCATCGCCAGCATTCCTCTGTACTTACCTTCAACGGTTAGGGGCACAAAGACGTCTGTCACGATGCCAGCAGGCGTCATATGCTGACGCACAATGGGAGATTCTGTACTGCTGGTGTAGTTTGTGGGCAGCCGCATTCGCCGTCGCAGGGTTAACGAGCTTTGAACAGCGGGCTCGGAGTAAGGAATGCCAAAGAAAATTTCGCCTTCTTGGTCCGCGTAGAGCATGTAGCGAACGTTAGACGTATTTTCGTAAAAGCTGTAAGAAAAGCGGGCTAGCTCTGAGCGGTCATTGGTTTCAACAAGGGGCGCAACATTCGCGGCAAGCAGCAGGCCCAGGTCGCGACCGAACCGAGTGTCATTGAGCTGAGTGTCTTGCTGAATGGTGTTGACAGCCCAAAAGGTGAGCCCACTCATAATGAGAGAAACGAGCAGGGTAGCCCCTGCCATCAGCCGCGTCTGTAGGGTAAAGTCGCTCCACCACTTAGATAAAAACGCTTTGAGTTGACTAAACAGTTGCATGGCTACTCTTTGGACGCTCTATCGTGAGCACATTTCTTGTGGGTCACTTATATAACAAGCTAAGTGCAGATAGCTATAGATGAAGGGCTGTAGAAAAAGCGGCCTTTCCAACACTTCTCTATTCTAGACTGAGTTGCTGTTCGTGTTTTGAGTATACGGTTTTAAGCTCAGCCTCGCTGCCGTAGTTAATTTCCCTCCATCCCGCTGGCCATCCCCTTAACGCGGTGGCCGATATCTCGTCGATAGAAGCTGCCAGGAAAATCAATTTTATCGATAGCGCTGTAGACCTTAGCTAGGGCGGCTTCAAACGTAGGTGCGATCGCACTGACTCCCAGCACTCGCCCGCCTGTGCTTTTCACAGTTCCTTGGGCAGTCCCTTGAGCAGAATCTTGGGCCATTCGCGTTCCGGCATGAAATATCACTGTGTCTTCATCTGCTTCGGCTGAGTCTAGCCCACCAATGACGAGTCCCTTCTTGTAAGGGCCCGGATAGCCTTCAGCCGCCATTACCACACAGGCGGAAGCCGCTGCCTTCCACTTAAAAGCAGACAGCGTACTGAGCGTTTGGTCGCAGCAGGCCGTGATGATGTCCTCAAAGGGGGTTTCTAAAAGCGGCAGCACGGCCTGCGTTTCAGGGTCGCCAAACCGGCAGTTAAACTCAATTACCTTCGGGTCACCTGCGGGCGTTACGATCAGCCCGGCATACAGCACGCCGCGATAGTCAATGCTTTTAGCTTTCAGCGCATTGAGCGTTGGCTCTAGCACCTCAGACTGTACTCGCGCCAGTAAGTCAGCGGGCATCACGGGCGTCGGCGCGTAGGCTCCCATGCCGCCTGTGTTTGGCCCTGTATCGCCTTCGCCCACCTGCTTATGATCTTGCGCGGGCAGTAGCGGACGAATGGTTTGCCCATCAGTAACGGCCAGTACCGACACTTCTTGCCCGGTCAAAAATTCTTCGATGACGATACGCTCGCCAGCGGCGCCAAATTGACCGCTAAAAGCAGATTGGATGGCAGCGATCGCATCTGATTTTTCCATCGCGACGGTCACGCCTTTACCGGCAGCGAGTCCATCTGCTTTGACAACGATGGGTGCGCCCTGCTGCTCTACGTAGGCGATCGCACTATCAGCATCTGTGAAGACTGCCGAAGCGGCGGTCGGCACGTTGGCGTCGGCCATCAGGTCTTTTGCCCAAGCCTTGCTCGATTCAATCTGCGCGCCATCTGCACCCGGGCCAAATACGTTAACCCTTTGGGCCCTCAATTTATCAGCCAGGCCCTCGGCTAAGGGTTGCTCAGGGCCGACTAGGACAAAGGCCATGTTGTTGACTAGGGCGCAGCGGGCGATCGCATCAACCTCATCCATTGCCATGGCGACGTTGCGGCAGCCAGGTAGCCTTGCGGTACCGCCGTTGCCAGGGATGCAGACGACTTCGGTGACTTGGGGCGAGCGCAGCAGGGTCCAAGCCAAAGCATGTTCACGTCCACCACTACCTACAACAATTGCTTTCATAGTTTTAAGGAATAGGCCTCAGAGCCGTACGCGCTCTTTTGGCTAGTTTTTTGGCTAGATCAGACTATAGCTAAACCAGACTACAGCGTCTTATCAAAATTGTCTCCCTACATAGCGCTTAGTGCTATCTGGAGCCCTTTGAACGCAATATATCGCTGGCATGCACATGCATTTGCACACCAGCGATATTTGTTAGGGTTCATTCAATTATTGGGTGAAAGTGCTACTGATTCGAGCAGTCAGCCGTTGCTGGTCATGACTTATCGCGCACGTCCCGGTTGTGACGGATCAGCTCGTGAACCGTAGCGGTATCAGATACTTCTCCTGGGGTAGAAGCTTGACTAGCAAAGGCAACAGGCGTTAGAGCGGTTGCTGCGATCGCAGCCAGTGAAACTGAAAGGATAAAGCGTTTCATATGCGTATCTCCTAAAAGTAACGAAGGTTTGCTTGATTCGTTACTTCCTAAGATGACAACCGCCCCTGAGATTTCTCGGATACCCAGCTGAGGAGAATGTCAGAGTTTCATGAGAAAATTTAGTATTGCCTGATACAATCCTGAGAATTTTATATTTACGGATGCGAGTAGCGGTGTAGCCAAATTTGCTGAGAGAAGAAAGGATGCCTGAATATTCAGGACGTTGTTGATAGCAAGATCGGCCTGATGTAAAAATTAGCCTTGGCTTCAACTAAGCAACATGGCTTATATGGAAAAGCAGCAGGTCTGCAAGAGTTAGTGTGTCCGATAAAAGATAGGATAAAACAGGGCTATTTCTGTGTTTGCTTTGTCGTGCTTAAATGCTGTTCTGTGTTGTTTGAGCATTGTTGTTTGAGGATTAATTTGGGGCCTCAGATGAGTGTTGCATAGGTGTTCAGTGTGACTCTGTTGCTGTTCTCTCGTGATTGTTTATTTGTCTAGAGAAATTTGCGTTTTCTCTAAGATGTTTGCTCCAAGACGTTTTATCTTCGCTTAAGCATAAAAATTGAATCACCTGACGGTTCAACATCGATACCTCTTTGCTAGACAAATTTGCAAGACAAAAAAAGGGCAGCCAAGGCTTCAACACCTTAACCACCCCACTAGTGGAGGAGAATATGGTCCATGGCTCAATCGGCTAACCAAACTACTTTTGCCGAGCGGCTCGATTAGCTCGAACGAATTCAACAAAGCTTGTATCTTCACCCAGCTCCTGTGGCGTAGAAACTTGAGAGCGAGTCGCATGAGCTGTTGGCGCAAAAGCAGCCGTTGCCAGAACCATTGCCAATACAGACAGTGTCAGTCGTTTCATCGATTTATATCCTTCAGCCAAAAGCTGCTATTGATGTAATTCGGCAGCGCGGCAATAACCCGAACCGCCTATGTTTACAAGAATGACAGCTGCACCTAAGGCGAGAATGAACCGAAAATAAGCCTTTCAGAAAGGTTGGCTGAGAATATGTGAAATGACTCTGAATAGGCGATGAGAGGCTGAGTCACTGACAGTTGCCTAATGTCTATTGTTCATAGGTGGTGCGATCGCAGACACAACTCAAGCCCGCCGCTACGTTTGCTAGTCTTCTAAACGTAGCCCACTAACACGTTGAAACTCTCTAGTATTGTTCGTTATCAAGATCGCATCATAAGCAAGCGCTGCTGCCGCAATGAATAAATCGTTAGGGCCAATCAAATTTCCCTGTCGACTCAACTCACTCCGGATTCGCGAATATTCTTCAGCGCAGCTATCGTCAAAAGGCAAACTATCAAACGGTGCGTAGAATCGCTTTACACACAGCAAATTCTCTTCAGCCCGGTTGCTATGCTTCGCACCAAACAATAGCTCGGCTTTTACAATGCTGCATATTGAGATTTCCGCTGGATCGCGCCTTTGAAAATTTTCTCTAACGCTCAAAGATGTTCCATTCATAAACTGAATGCAGACGTTCGTGTCCAATAAAAACATCTATAAGAGAGTCTCGCGTACTGGACTCTCACCTTGAGCAGGTCTCTCCAAAGGCGCATCCTTGCAGCTACCAAACAGATCAAAGTATCCTTCTGGCCAGCCAGCTTTCAGGTCTCTATCTATTAGCTGCGCCAAGTACTTTGACACCGACAAATTCATTTTCTCTGCTTTTCTTTGTAGTTGAATAGCCGTTTCTTCTGGAATATCACACTGTAGTTGGGCCATGAAAATAACCTCACTACAACTATCTCTACGATTCTATCTGCGACCTTAATCCTGTTCGATAAGGTTGCACTACCCATGGCCCAGCGCAGCAATTCAGCTACAGTTAAAGCAACCTGTTACTCCACTGTCACAGACTTCGCCAAATTCCTAGGCTGATCCACATCCAAGCCGCGCCGCGCTGCAATGTGATAGGACAGCAGCTGCACCGGAATCACCGTCAGCATCGGTGAGAGCAACTCATCTACGTCCGGCACTGGCAACAGCGAATCGAAGGTTTCTTCTGCTTCTGCATCATTCATGGGCACAACACCAATCAGCTGAGCATCACGGGCTTTGGCCTCTTGCGCATTCGAGAGTACTTTTTCGTAGACGGTGCCACGCGTCGCAATAGCCACCACTGGAACCTTCTCATCCAATAGCGCGATCGGGCCGTGCTTCATCTCACCTGCCGGGTAGCCCTCCGCGTGAATATAGCTAATCTCCTTCAGCTTCAAAGCCCCTTCTAGCGCAATCGGATAATTAATCCCGCGTCCAATAAAGATAAAGTCCTGCGTCTCGGAAAAATCATGAGATAGCTCTTCCACATAGCGCTCTTGAGCTTCTAGTACCTGCTCTAGCTGTGCCGGTAGCTGCCGCAATCCTTCAATAATCTCGGCCATGCGCTCTAGCGAAATTGCCTTACGCCGATATGCCAGCTCTAAAGACAAAAAGTAAAACGCCATCAGCTGAGCGACAAATGTCTTCGTCGCCGCCACACCGATTTCAATACCTGCCATCGTCCCCACTACGTCAGGAATCAACCGACCCAGCGAGCTATCTACTCGATTAGTAATTCCCAGCATCCGAGGCGCATAGTCGCCCCCCTGCTCGGTTCGACGATTCTGCTCCATTTCCAGCGCGGCCAAGGTATCCGCCGTTTCGCCCGACTGGGTGACCCCAATCGTCATCGTATTTGGCATCAGCGGAGCTGGCGCGTAGCGAAACTCTGACGCATATTGCACAAAGGTCGGAATTCCTGCCACCTGCTCTAGCAAATACTTGCCTACCAGGCTCGCATGCCAGCTCGTTCCACAGGCCAAAATCTGAACATGCTGCAAGCCATCTAGCAAAGCATCCGGTAAATCTAATTTGATAGGAGACTCGCCACTCGATACGTCCCAATCAGTATCCAAATACGTTTCTAAGCAAGTGCGCACCACACCCGGCTGCTCATAAATCTCTTTGAGCATAAAATGCTTGAACCCCTGCTTCTCCACCATGATGGGATTCCAGTTCAAGGTGCGTGGGTACTTCTTCAGGCGATGTCCGCTAAACTCATACACCTCCACGCCCATCGGCGTTAGCCGCGCAATCTCACCATTCTCTAACGTCAGCACTGCCTGTGTGTACGGCATAATCGCAGGCGTATCCGACGCGCAGAAAAACTCACCCTGGCCAAAGCCAATCGCCAAAGGTGCCTGCTGCCGCACCACAATCAGCTCATCGGGAAAGTCAACAGACACAATCGCCAGGGCAAACGCACCGCGCAGTCGATTTACAGCCTGTCTCACCGCTTCCAAAAGAGCGGACTGTGCCGATAGAACAGCCTCAGGCGCAGGATTTTTCAGGTACTCATCAATTAAGTGCGGAATCACCTCAGTATCAGTGTCTGAGCAAAACGTGTAGCCTTTTTCCTTCAGCTCTTCGCGCAGCTCACGGTAGTTTTCAATAATGCCGTTTTGCACCACCGCTAGGCGCTCGCTTTCATCTGTGTGCGGATGAGCGTTGTGCTCTTCAGGCTTACCGTGTGTGGCCCAGCGAGTGTGTCCGATACCTAACCTGGCCGGATCTTCTAAGCCTTCTAGTTTGGTTTGTAGGTTAATTAACTTGCCTTTAGCCCGTGTGCGCTGTAACGTCCCTTCAGAAATCGTTGCCACGCCTGCCGAGTCATAACCACGGTATTCCAGCGTCTTTAAGCCTTCAATCAAAATACCGCTAGCAGCACGTGTGCCAATATAGCCAACAATTCCACACATAACGGATACTCCTCTTAAACCCTAGTTTCTAGCAACGCTCCAGATATAGCTATCTATACTGAGCTCCAAAGCAATTCCACAAACACTAACCCACAAACCAAAATTGATATCAAGCAGGTAGACACCTAAATGTTCAGAACAAAAAGGCACCTGTAAAAAGTCAACCGCTTGACTGTGAGGATCGAGGTCGGTTGATTTCAGCACGTCGAAACCCATCCCGTCCCTGCGGGATACCGCTCTAAGGAGAGGATCTGCGTCTACTGAGAAATAAACCCAGTTAGCAACAGCGGCACGAATATAATGGCTACCACAATTGCAAACAGTGTTGCAGGTGACAGCTTAATCAAATTGGGATCTGGCTCGTTCGGATCTCTCATTTGTCTCCTTTTGTCATTGCATTGCCTACAGGTAGCTAGTCACCGTCTCACTAAAGGTGGAGTATGGCTTTACGCCGATCAGCGTGTCCATGAGCTCGCCATTTTTGAAGACCATCACAGCCGGAATGCTCTTGATGCCAAAGCGCTTTGCAACCGCTTTGTTACTATCCAAATCCAGCTTGGATACCGTCGCTTTGCCATCGAATTCTTCTGCTAGCTGGTCCATCAGCGGCGCAACTAGCTTGCAGGGGCCACACCAGCTCGCTGTGCAGTCTACCACCACGACAGAATCATCTTTTACTAAGGTGTCGAATGCGGCTTCGTCTGCAATGTACTCTGCGGCCATGGTGTGATCGCTCCAAAAACAATTTAGGTATACCTACTTAAGAGCATACACCTACTCGCTCGACAGAAAAGAACTCGCTGCTAATGTAGTCTGTAAAAGGTCCCTTCAAAGATCCTATGGCAAAAGTTATTGCGGTTACCGAAGCCATCAAGAACCTTGCCGAAGTCGAATCTCGATTCGGTCTTAGCCGTTCGATAGAAGCCACTTTTTCCACTGAATGGCAAGGCAGTTTGCCTGAGTTGACATCCGGTCAGCAGACAGCGGTATCAGTTTTGTGGGATAGGCTAAACTACCAGTGATCGCAAGGCGAACTGCTAGAGGGTGCCGTAACATTACTTGCCGCGTTCTCGCTGTATGCCGTACCAGAAGATGCTGCTGAAGTAATTCGCGTTCTGAAGCATCTAGGGCAAACAGTCCTCTCCGACCGATAGTCTGAGTCCATGTAGACCATACTCAAAAGCTCTCCTAGTTCGTTCCCAGGAGAGCTTTTGAGTACGCTGTTGCTTGATTAGCTAACGCAAGAATCTATTTACCCGCCAGCTTTTTCACCTTCTGCATAATGCTCTCAGGATCCAAACCCTGGTGGTAGAACTGCTCCCAGAGACCGCCGCCCCCTTCTTCATGCGTACCCGCATGCGCAAACTTAGGTGTATAGCCCCGCTCTAGCAACCAGGTACCATAGCGAGCACCCAGGCCAGTCTTCTCGTTAAACGACTCAACCACCATAACCAATGGTGAGTTGCCGACCTTCTCCATCATCTGCTCATCCACCACGTTCAGCGTGGACTTGTTGATTAGGCCAATGTTCAAGCCTTCCTTCTTCAGACGCTCAACCGCATCCAAAGCACGGTAGAGACCATCACCAAAGCTGACGATGTAACCGTCAGATCCTTCGCGAACAACGTCGTCTTTTCCTGGGACAAACTCATAGCCATCAGCGTAGAGGGCGTTGCCGTCATCACCATTGAGCATCGGCACCTTGGCACGTGTAGAGAAGATAAACCGCAGACCGGGGTCATGGAAGATTTTCTCAACGCAGGCCTTCATCTGATGTGCGTCCGCAGGGAAGTACAGGCGCGTTTCGTAGCCATCGTCCAAGCCGTTATCGGCAAACATGTAGTTGATGCCGAAGTGGCAGGTGTTATCTGCCATGTCATCACTCCCGGAGTGGGAGAAGTGACAGAGCAAGTTCGCCTTGTTCAAGCGCGCCATGGTGATTTCAGAAATACACATTTCTAAAAAGGCGCTAAAGGTGGCAAAAATGCCTTGCTTCCCTTTTTCCATACCAAAGCCTGCCGCCGCAGAGAGGTTGCCCCGCTCCATAATGCCGCCGCTGACAAAGATTTCAGGATACGCCTTGTGAATGTGGTTCAGGCCACAAGAGCCTTCTAGGTCGCAGTCCACCACGAGCACCTTCTCTTTGCGCTCGGCGTCGCTCATTTTGCCAAGCACTTCAACTGCAGCCTGGCCAAAGACGTTGCGGTTAGAGCCTACTTCGTCACTAGAACCGAGGAACTCATAGCTGTGCTTGGGCTTCTCAATGTTCTTGAGGTAGTCAGCAGCTTCCTGGCGACCGTGCTTTTCTAGGTACTTAATCGCCAGATCCGTGGGGATAACGTCGTGTCCGTGCGTACTGCCTTCTAGCCCTTCAATGCCAACCGTCATGGGTCGCCTACAGATGACGGCGATAGGGCCATCAGTTGCGATCGCCTCACAGATATTCGCATACAGCGCATCAATATCTTCGCCGTCATTCACCAGCGTCTTAATGCCATGACCTTCCAGGGTCTTCTGAACGCTGTAGCCACCCAAATACTCAGAAGGGTGACCGGCAATCGTCACATCGTTATCGTCAATGATTAGCTTTACGTTGATGCCTTGAGCAGCCGCCAAGCGAGCCGCTTCCGCATCGTCCCCTTCCTGCTGAGCGCCGTCAGAACCGAGCAAGAACGTCGTTTTACCAGGGTTAGCCAACGCTACACCGTTCACAAACGGCCACATGTGACCCAACCGGCCAGAGCTAAACTTCACACCCGGTGTCAAGCCCAGCTCGGGGTGACCCGGCAGCTTAGAGTTCGCTGCACGGTACTGCATTAACTGCTCAGCAGGCAAATCGCCATTTAGCGTACTCATCAGGTACTGAGTACCCACACGGTGACCTGCTTCGTCAAAGAAAGTAGGGACAAACTTATCAGGATTGCCTCTGAACAAAGCATCCAAAATCATGACCTCGGGCACGGTGTCGTAAGGGCCACCTGTGTGACCACCTACACCCCGAGCGCCACCCGTTGCGGTGAAAAACACAATGGCTTCGCGGCAAAGCTGAATATTAGCCTTCAGTGCATCGCGCTGCTCATCGGTCAGCTTGTTATTAGAGGGGTCAAGAGAAATCCGCTGGTAAGCACCTAAGTCAATAGGAAAAGTAGATTTGGGCTTAGCTTGGGTGGCTGTCATGAGCTACGTCCTAATACGTCTATATTCTTCAAAGCTTGCAGCCTGGGATGAGCCATGGAGCATCATCGCCGCTTAGCTTTTACAAAAGATGTTTCTATTCTCCCTGATCATGCCGTTTCGGTTAAGCCCCCGCTCTAAATTTGTGTTCTCAGCTACTGAACATATAGCTTGCGTCGCCTCGAAACGTGCCCAGACGACAAAGGCCAGCGAATTTAGAATTATGGTCAGCGTTAGGGTTCGCGGCACAGTCTGGTTCGCAGTGATTACACCATGCAGTGATTACATATCGAGGTACACATTGAGAACGTGCCATCAGAATCATCTCAGTTAGACATTTACGCAAGAAAGAGCTAACGAAATATTGAAACTAGGCAGGGCGAAGTTTCTGTTGAAAGCTGAGCTTCATCCTCGCAAAAGGGTATTGCGACCGATTCAAAAGGCTCTCTCGCTGGTCTCTATTTCTGCTGGGCCGAGCAATTACACACTAAGCAACTACACACTAAGCAATTACACAACAAAGAGTGATAAGTAAGCGCGGGTGCTTGACGCTTTACGAAGAGATTGGCTATAACGTACTTAGTGTTTATATTACACTAAGTACGGGTGAACAATCAGTTTCTGCTCAGAACACGCTATGCGATGAGGCTCTAAATGTCTCTATTTCAGGTATGACTTTATCTGTTTGAAAAGCGTTCAAAAGACAAAGATTGTGAGTGTGTAAAAAAACCATTCATTTTTTATGATCACTTTATGATCGCTACAACCTTGATGTTCAGAAGGATGTACGCCGAATGAGTGGTCTGTGCCCACACCACGCTTTTATTGTTTAAAACTACGATGGAAGAGATATGACAAATCCAGTTCCTGAATTCTTTAATCCTGAAACAGTTGGACAGATTTGGAGAGTCCCCTATCAAACACGTGCGGCTGAGGCGATTGCCTACCGCCGACAACACAATATAGCAGCTGCCCAAAGCGATAAGGCGCGGGTATGTTTGCTAGCGATTGATGTTCAAAACACCTTTTGTTTACCTGAATTTGAATTGTTTGTATCTGGGCGCTCTGGTATAGGCGCTGTCGAAGATACGCGTAGGCTTTGTGAGTTTATCTATCGCAATATAGAGGTCATTACCGAGATTGTTCCTACCATGGATACTCACAGCTCGGCCCAAATCTTTCACTCTGTTTTTTGGGTGAATGAAGCGGGAGACCATCCATTGCCGATGACCGTAATCTCTTACGAGGAGGTGACGTCAGGAAAGTGGCGGGTCAATCCTGCAATTGCAAAAGGGCTAGCTGATGGGCTAGTTGGTAAAGGTGTCACAGCAGAGGCTATGGAAGCGTTTGCTGCTCACTATGCAAAACAGTTGAGCGATCGCGGTAAGTATCCGCTAACAATTTGGCCCTATCATTCTATGCTCGGCGGTATTGGCCATGCGCTAGTGCCTGCCTTTGAAGAGGCCTGTTTTTTTCACAGTATGGTTCGTAGCAGCCCGACTCGCTTTGAAACCAAAGGAAATAATCCACTCACTGAAAACTACTCAGTTCTCAGTCCTGAGGTTTTAACCAGCGAATCAGGGCAGCCGATCGCCCAGAAAAACAATCGGTTAATTCAGCACCTGCTTGAATTTGACGCGATTATTATCGGAGGGCAGGCGAAAAGCCACTGTGTGGCTTGGACAGTAAGCGATTTGCTTAGCGAAATTCAAAGGCGCGACCCGGCGCTTGCCAAAAGAGTATATCTGTTGGAAGACTGCACTTCGCCTGTTGTTGTCCCCGATGTGATCGACTTCACAGACAGTGCGAACAATATCTATCACGATTTTGAACAATCTGGAATGAACCTAGTTTTAGCTGTAGAGTCGGTAGAACGCTGGCGTGAGTTTCCCTTGAAGCCTATGTAGCACTCTTCTATCCGGTCTCTTCTAACTATTGGTAGTCAGTCGTTCCTCAAATAAATTTCGATTTTTTTAGAGTATCAACATTTCTTGAAATATTTGGGAATGTTCTAATTCAAAGACATCTACTCAATACGCGGTTCTAATATGAAATGTCCTGTTTGCCACATCGAATCTCTGAACGAAGTTAGCTTAAGTACCGGACTTTTAGCCCATCAGTGCACAAACTGTTTTGGTCACTGGATTCCTTCTGAGCGCTACTGGGAATGGCTCGATTACCGAGAGCAGGCGAAGAATGCGCATCCAGAAGAGCGGCTGGCAAACAAAGAACCCCGTCAGTCGGTTATTAATCTTTCTACAGGCAGTTCTCTACTGCCGGTTGTAGACAATACAACAGCTAATTTTTGTGCGGACTGTTCTCGCCTAATGACCAAGACCCGTGTGGGCCGTGGGCTAAATTTTTATTTAGATCGATGCGGTCACTGTCACGGCGTGTGGCTAGATCAAAACGAATGGGAAAATCTGGTGCAAAATGATCTTCACCACCAGATTCACTATATGTTTTCTAGTGCCTGGCAGTTTAGCGTACGCCAAGAGCGAAAAAAATCTCAGAAAACACCTGCCTAGAGCTAATCGTATATCCAGCTCCTAGCCAGAAATCATCAGGGCTGGTCGGTGCTAACAGCAACTGCTTGAACACAAAAAGACGCTTTGTCAGTTACGGCAAAGCGTCTTAGCTGCGTGCGGATAGGTTGTAACCTTCTATCTGAAGGAGGCTAGGGCTTGTTCTACCTGAGCTTGGTGCTGTGGGCAGTAATGCGTAGAGCCCAAATTCATGACAGCACCACCGTAGAGCCCTACAGCGTAGGCCATTTCTTCAGTCATATTGGCCCCTAAAGCGGTGGCTTGTTCAATGGCGGAGTTTGTGTAGACCAAAAATGCATCGGTTGGACTGACGCCAGAGTCAAAGGTGCGGCAAAACATTTGTGCTGCCCAGATGCTGTCTTCTTCGCTCATGGACTGAGTCGCCATGGCGTAGGTAGTGGCGTCTACACCCTGTAAAAAGCTGTAAAGCTGATCGATATAGGCACTATCTGTAGCTGTTTGCAGTGTAGATTGCTGCGGTGTATCAGTCTGAGCAGCAGCTGCTGTGGAAAGGGTTGTCATCGATAAGGAGAGTGCGAGACTTCCTATGAGTGGCGTTGCGATGGCAAAGCCTTTCCAAGGGAAAATCGCGCCGAGCAAAGCGGAAAACTTAAGGCCTTTCATCTACGTATGTCCGAATAGTGATATTAGGTTTCCCGGAGACCTTTTCTAACTTTCGGTAGAGTTACCTGTATGTTTACGGATTCATATCAAAATAATTAAATCTGGCCCCTTTAGTCTTTAAATACTTGCGCTTCTTCAAATACTTGCGCTTCTTCAAATACTTGCGCTTAGTGTAGGGTCTCCCCTGAGCTGGATGAGCTGTTCAACCTTTTGCCATATTTCTGTGGTGTTACGGTAAATGTCTAGCGCGAGCAGGGCGTCTTTGGCATCTTGGCCGTTACCGCGCTCTAGCTGGTCAAGTAAGAACTCGATAGAGTCTTCGGTTCGCAGGGTTGCGATCGCTAGCAAAAAGCTCGATCTCAGCTCAGCCCCGCGGGTTCGTTGCCAACGACGCTTGATCACCTCAAAAGCTTCAGGAATTCTAGCTTCTCCCAGGGCAAGTGCTGCTAATTCTTGAACAGATTCCTCTCCGGTTTCTAAAGCTTCTATGACGATTGGCGCTTGCTCTGGTGATAGTGTAAGCAGCGCAATAAAGCATTCAGAGAGTACCTGTGGCTCTTGGTCTCCCATATGAACTTTCAGTCGTAGGAGGGGAATGCCTGCCGGGTTTTGGCTGTAGCCGATGGCTCTAGCTGCCCCTGCGCGGGCGTCGTACTCTTGATCAGCCAATAGGTCTGCGAGTTCGAGTAGAACGCTAGGATAGTTGGCCTGCACCAGGCCGAGCGCACAAAGGCTACGCAGCGGTGGGGCCGTGTCGATAGTTTTGCCCCAGACGGGCTCAAGCTGAACGTGTCGAATGCCGGAGAGGAAGAGATCTGCGTCAGGTTTTTCGAGCTGGTAAAGGGTGTTTGCGATCGCCCATTTAGCCTTACAGCTGGGGTCTGTGTTTGCGCCGTTGCTTAACATGCGGTGAAAGGCTGCTTGCATGTCTGGGATGAGCTGCGTGAGACCGTGGCGCAAAATAAGTTTGGTTGTGGGTGCGATCGCAACCGGCTGCTTGCCGCTAATAATTTTACGCAGCACGGCAACGTTTTCTTCGCCCAGTGTCTCCAATCTCTGAATCGTTTTAATCTGTTCTAAAGCTGCCCCTAGCTGACGAGACTTTGCCATTGTTTTACGCTACTCAGCCGACTGCTTTTATTATGATACTCGGGTGAGTTTACTGATTAATGAGTATCGTTAGATTGGGTACTTAACTGAACGGGTACCGTAATTACGAATTCAGTGCCAACGCCCGCTTCAGAAAAGCATTCGATCTGGCCGTGATGCTTTTCAACGACAATCTGATAGCTAATCGCCATGCCCATTCCGGTTCCTTTGCCGACTGCTTTGGTAGTAAAGAACGGATCGAAAATGCGGTCTCTAACGGCAGGCGGAATGCCTGTCCCATTATCAGAGAGTTTGATAATGATGTTGTCATCACAAGCTTCTGTTCGAAGCGTAATTTGTGGAGACTTTTCAGCCGTTGGATTTTCTATCAGCTCGCTCTCTAAGGCATCAATTGCATTTGCTAAAATGTTCATAAATACTTGATTGAGCTGACTGGCAAAGCATTCTACCCGTGGTAGTTCACCAAAATCACGGATTACGGCAATTTCTGGTCTGTCGGGCTGTGCTTTTAGCCTGTGCTGCAAAATTAGCAGCGTACTGTCGATACCTTCATGAATGTCGACGGATTTGCAACCTACCTCATCTGTACGTGAGAAATTTCGCAGAGAAAGAACAATTTCACGAATCCGTTCAGTGCCCATATTCATGGATGACAGCATTTTTTGAAGATCTTCTTTTAGAAACGCTAGATCGATATCTTCGGCTGCGTCTTGAATAGCCTCAGCAGGTTCAGGATGATGGCTTTCATAGAGCTCTAAAAAGTCAAGCAAATTTTGGGCATAGTCTTTGACATACTTTAGATTGCCGTGAATGAAGTTGACCGGATTGTTAATCTCGTGGGCAATGCCTGCTACCATCTGTCCCAGGCTGGACATTTTTTCAGTTTGAACGAGCTGAGCCTGGGCTTGCTGAAGCGTTTGCAGGGTGGACTCTAGCTGCTGAGCCTTTTCTTGCGCAATGCGGGCACTGTCTTTTGCCTGGGTGAGCAGGCTAGACTGATGAATCGCCACGCCCACCTGACCAGCGAGCGTTTGCAACAAATCAATTTCATCTTTTTCCCAGTCTCTCGGCCCTGAGCATTGATGGGCAATGAGCAGTCCCCACAGTGTGTCTTGAACCAGAATCGGTACGATCAGGTTCGCTTGAACGCCCAGGCTTTGTAGATAATTCTGATGGCAGGTGTCGAGTTTTGCTGTGGTCAGATTAGCGATCGCATGAACCTGTCCTTTCTGATACAGACTCACATTGTGCTGGTGAAAATGGTTATTCATACCCGTGTCACCCAGAATAGAGGAACACCCGGCGGCGACAGATTCTACGGCGACTTGACCGTTCCAATCTGAACCAAAGCGATAGATAAGTGCTCTATCGACAGCAAAAAGCTGACGCACCTCTTCCACCGTGATTTGTTGAATAGATTCTAGTTTAAGCGACTGCCTGATTTGAGCTGAAAGCCGGTTGAGCAGTTCACCTTGCTTTGCCAGCTTACGGAAGGTGGCTTCGGACTGCTTGAGCAGGTCTTCAGCAATTTTACGCTCAGTGATATCTTCAATCGTACCCAGCAGTCCGACGACGTTGCCTTCAGTATCATGCAGGGGGAATTTACTGGTTTCGCGCCAGCTGAGCTGACCGTTGCCCTGCCGCTGAGATTGCTTGATCTTCAGCATGGGCGTATCCGTATCCATAACTTGAAGATCGCACTTTCTGTACCAGTCTTTTTGTTCTTGAGTCCACGGTAAGTCGTCGTCGGTAATTCCCGGAACGTTGCTGGCCTCTACTAGCCCAGCCATTTCTGCCCAGCGGTTATTGCTGCCTATATAAACGCCTTCTCTGTTTTTCCAAAAAATGTACTGAGGAATGCTATCAAGAACAATTTGCATGAACTCATTAAGACGATGAGTTTGCTCTGTTGATTTTACTGGTTTTAAGCTTTTATCAGCACTTTCTGTCTGTTTTGAGGGAATAACACATGCTGAGTGATGGCCTAACCCTTGTCCTGAGTGGCCTGTCACGGTGTAGTCGCTGCTGTGCTCGCTACAGCCCAGGTCATCTTGCGAGCGTACTACCGGTACATCTGCCAAAGATGCCTTCTCCAATCCGGGCATTTCGACCCCTATAAGCGGTTGAGAGACTGAAACTGCTCGGCTGATGCTTAAAATGTGGCGTAGCTGGTTCTGTTCATCTTTTATTGGCGTATAAGTCGTTTCATAGCCTGTTTCTGTTGCTGCATCTGAATTCGGCGCAACATGAATTTGACGTTCCGCCTGACCTGTTTCTACAACAGTGGCAACAGCAGCGGCTACCTGCTGCCAGTAAGCGTTTTTCGTCGCCGACTGCGGACGCTTCGCCGCTAGTTCTAAGTTTGTTTGACCGATGAGTGTTTCTACTGAATGGCCCAGTAATTCTGCTAAGGCTGGGCTGACAGCGCTATATCGATGATCGCACCCGTGGCAGGCCATGATCTCAAGGGTTTGAGTAACTAAATGATGCAGGTCACACTTAAGTTTTGAATCACCAACAGGGCTAGAAGCGTTCATGGTCTTGTTATGTATTGTCAGTGTAATCAAAGTGCGATTGTTACTACGCTTATGATTCCCGTTATATTTTGTGAATTTGAACAGATATCAATGCTCGTTCCATAATATTTGTCAGCGCTTGCGGTGTTTTTAGCTAATTAGCCACTGAAACATTTGAAAACAGAAATTCTTAAAAGGAATTTATTAGCGTTGAAAGAATGTACAGTATTCTTCTTTAACAGCGTTTTTATCTCGAACGTTTCGCAGAAGATAGGATACTTTCTCTCATGGTTTTTGAGCATAGTCAGATTACGTTATTTCACCGCCGAACCTTTTTACGAGGAATGGCGGGATTGGGCTCAGCGATCGCACTCTCAAAGCTAACCGGCTGTCAGCCGACGACGACGGGTGACACTAGCGGCGATCCTGTCAAGCTAGGATTAGTGGCTGCTATTACCGGATCTTCTGCACTGTCGGGCGAGTCAATTAAGCGTGGCTTAGAAGTGGCTATTGATGAGATTAATGCCAACGGTGGTGTCATGGGCGGGCGTCCAATTGAGCTGGTGATTAGGGATGATGAATCGACGCCAGCTAAAGGCGTTGCAGCCACTCGTGAGCTAATAGAACGAGAGCAAGTTGCGGCCATCTTTGGTGGGCTAGATTCGCCGGTCTCGTTGGCGATGCTACCGGTCATTCATGAGCTAGAGACGCCTTACATGGGCGTGTGGGCCGCGGCTACGGGCATCACGCGTAACGACTTTGATCCCAACTATGCTTTTCGTGTCTCTGCGAATGACAACATTGTCGATAATTTTCTTACTCGCTACGCTCAGCAGGAAAAGGGCGCTTCTAAAATTGGTTTGGTGCTGATCAATAACCCTTGGGGTGAGTCGAATCAGAAGGGGTTTGAAGAATGGGCACCCAAGTACGGCTTAGAAATTGTCGGTATCGAGAAATTTAACGATGGCGATACCGATATTTCAGCGCAGCTGGGTCGCTTGCAGTCGGGCGGTGCCGAGACGCTTCTATTAGTGGCTAACGCAGCGCCAGGTGCGCAGATGATGAAGTCTTTGGATCGATTGAATTGGGATGTGCCCGTGGTTTCTCACTGGGGTATTTCGGGTGGGCGCTTCCCAGAGTTGGCAGGTGCGGAGGCGTCTAAGAAAGTGACCTTTGTGCAGACCTACAGCTTTTTTGGTGAGCAGAGCCCGGTTGGTGAAAAGGTGCTGGCCGCGCTGCAAGAAAAATATCAGCTAGCTGGCCCAGAAGATATCCTAGCGCCCGTGGGAACGGCTAACGCCTACGATGCTATGAACCTGATGGCGCTAGCGCTTGATACGGCTGACTCTGTAGAAGGTCCAACTTTACGTGAGGCGTTCTACAATTTGCCGACCTACGACGGTCTGATCAAGACCTACGAGCAGCCCTTCACGCCGGATAATCACGATGCGCTCAATGAAGATGACTACATTCTGGTGCAGTGGGACGGCGATCAGATTGTACCGATCTCATCTTAGTCAGGTCAGTCAGGCTCCGAGCACCGGAGCCCTTCATTCTCTTTCGTTGCAAACAAGCAAATCTACGAATCCTTATGTGGCCACAGCTGATTTTGTCTGGTATGGCAATTGGGAGTATGTATGGCCTGGTTGCTCTGGGCTTTCAGATGACCTATGCCGTCTCTAATACGATGAACTTCTCTCAGGGGGCGGTGGTTATGGTGGGGGCGGTGCTTTGCTACTGCCTGAATATTACCTGGGGGCTCAGTGCGATCGCTGCTGTACCTATCACGCTCATCCTCTGCGCCGCCTTGGGTCTATTGATTGAACGATGGATCGTGCGCCCCTTCGCCCGTAACGGCTCTCAATCTTGGTTGCTAAGTACGATTGCGCTGGGCATTATTGCTGAAAATTTGGTCATGCTGACCTTTGGTAAGGAGGTGCGAGGTTACCCATCGCCGCTGGCCGAAACGCCGGTTTCCATTTTGAATTTTGGCGTGTATCCACTAGAGCTGGTGATTCCGGTGGTGGGCCTAAGCACAGCGCTCGCACTACGACTGCTATTCACTCGAACGCTGTGGGGCAAAGCTTTTCAGGCGGCCAGTGAAAATCCAGATACAGCTCGGCTGCTGGGCGTGCCGGTAACCTGGTTAATTGCTCTGTCGTTTAGTCTGTCCACGGCGCTGGCGGGCCTCGCCGGGATGCTGATTGCGCCGATTGCCAACGTATCGGCCACGATGGGGACACTGCTAGGTGTGAAAGCGTTTGCCACAGCGATGATTGGCGGATTGAGCAATCCGTGGGGCGTGATGCTAGCCGGCGTGCTGTACGGCGTGGTGGAGTCGGTAGCAGCGGGTACCTTAGGCGGCAGCTATCGGGAGATAGTCGGGTTTATTGTCGTGATTGTCGTGCTGAGCGTGAGGCCCAATGGACTATTTGGGCGATCGCAAGTGAAGAAGGTATAGGGCTATGAATAGGCGTCTGATTGTTGGGCTGAGTGTGTTTGCGATCACCATTGCCGCTGCTTTGGGCGCGCCGAATACCTACTATTTGTTCGTGCTGGGCATGGTCGCGGTGACGACCATTGTGTCGGTAGGGCTCAATATTCTGGCCGGGCTCTCAGGGCAAATTTCGATTGGCCATGCGGGCTTTTTTGCGATTGGAGCCTATGCCGGTAGCTTGCTGATGCTGAGGGCCGAATGGCATTTTGGCGCGGCGCTAGCGTTAGCTGCGCTCACGGCGGCGGGTACTGGCGTTGCCCTATCCGGTCCGGCCCTGCAAGTCAGCGGCCCTTACCTGGCGATGGTGACTATCGCGTTTGGCATTATCGTTGAGCGCGTTTTGATTGAGTGGGTGAGCTTAACGGGCGGCTTCGGTGGACTCTCTGGCATTCCTAAGCCGGCTGTTTTAGGTTTGCAGCCAGTATTGAGAGAGAGCGTTCTTTTTGTTATTGTTCTCGCATTTTTATCTGTTGTTTCCTTTGCGCTACTGAAGCGTCATCCCTGGGGAAAAGCCTTTCAGGCGGTGCGAGACGATGCGATCGCTGCTGCTGCTGTTGGCCTCAATCCTTTGTACGTTAGGGTGATGGCTTTTGCCGTATCAGCCGCGCTCACTGGTATTGCAGGTGTCTTCTTTGCCGTGATTGTTGGCTTTGTCAGCCCTGATAGCTTTACCTTTCACCGTTCAATTCTCTTCTTGTTGGCAGTTATTCTGGGCGGTTTAGGCACGGCTGAAGGGGCTTTTATCGGTGCTTTGATCCTGATTATTCTGCCGGAATTTTTGCACGACTTTGCTGACTACCAGCTGTTGGTCTTTGGGTCCTTGCTATTGCTCACACTGCGCCTAGCCCCTGACGGTATTATGAGCCTTTTTCGCCGCTGGGCAAAGCCGACAGCGGCGGTTCGTCCACTATCCAACCCACCTGATTTACCCGAGTTTGTCACTCAAAACAAACAGCAGATGCCGCTGAAAGTCACTGACCTCAGCATTCAGTTTGGCGGCATCAAGGCCGTCGATAGTGTCAGCTTTACAGCGCAGCCTGGCACCATTACGGCGGTCATCGGCCCGAATGGGGCAGGAAAAACCACGCTGCTCAATCTCATTAGCGGCTTCTATCGTCCTCAGTCAGGGGCTATTACGCTCGGCGCTGCGCAGCTCAATCGAATGGGGAGTCGGCGGATTGCGGCCTTGGGCGTGAGTCGAACGTTTCAAGCCACCCGTTTGTTCAATACGCTCTCTGTTTTGGATAATTTGCGAGTGGCCTCAGTTGGTCAGCGGCTAGGCTTTATTCTCAAGGCGCTGCTGGGTATGGGCATTAGCCGTAAGCCTGAGCCTCAGCTGTTGGAAGTACTCTCTTTTGTGGGTTATCAGGGGGATGTTCATAGCACGGCTTCGACCCTACCGTTTGTCGATCGCCGTTTGGTTGAAATTGCCAGAGCGTTGGTGACTCGCCCTCAGGTTTTGTTGCTTGATGAACCGGCTGCTGGGTTGAGCCAAGACGATAAAAAGACATTGGCTCAGCTGATTCGCCGCATTGCTAGCAGTGGGCTCAAGGTGATTTTGATTGAGCATGATATGGAACTGGTGATGGAAATTTCTGACCAGGTGCTGGTGATGGACAGCGGTGCTGCGATCGCTTACGGCCCGCCCGCTCAAGTCAAGGAAGATCCAAAGGTCCTGGCCGCGTATTTAGGTGCGGGCACTACAGATGTTGACTTAACCCGTGATGCACTGGCAGCTACAACGCCTGTGCTGGCAGTAAACAATCTGGTGACCGGTTACGACGCGTTGCAAGTGCTCTCTGGGCTGTCCTTGCAGGTGAATCAGGGTGAGCTGGTGACTGTGATCGGTGCTAATGGCGCAGGCAAAAGTACTCTGCTCAAAAGTTTGGTGAATTTGCTACCGACCTGGTCAGGAGATATTGACTTTTTAGGGCAGTCGCTAGCAACGACGCCAGCATATGAAATAGCGGCAAAAGGTCTTGTGCTGGTGCCTGAAGGCCGTCAAGTGCTGAAGGAATTAGACGTGGTGAGTAATTTGCAGCTGGGTGGATTTCACCGTCAAGATAATGGCGTTGCGCAAGATATTGAGCGGATGCTAGAGCGGTTTCCTCGACTGCGCGAGCGGCAGCATCAAAAGGCAGGCTTGCTCTCTGGCGGAGAACAGCAGATGTTGGCGATCGCCCGTGGTTTGATGGCCCAACCTAAGCTGTTGCTGCTAGATGAACCTTCTTTGGGGCTAGCGCCTCAGCTGGTGACGAGTTTGTATGCCACGCTGGCTAGCCTGCGCGATGAAGGCATGACTATTTTGCTAGTCGATCAAATGGCGACACTGGCTTTAGAGATTGCCGACCGTGCTTATCTGCTAGAAACCGGAAAAATTGTGCGAGCAGGGGCTGCTCAAGACTGGCGAAACGATTCCGACCTTTCTAAGGTTTATTTTTGAGACTTATTTGTTTTGAGACTTATTTGTTTTGAGACTTATTTGTAAGGTTTATTTGGGCGGTGCGGCTTCGTAGCTCTGATTTCTGGTAGATGTGCCAAACTTGAGTAGTATCATTTCGATATATGGCAGCTAGGACAGCTCTCCTTTGGAGGGGGGCACGTAGTGACGGTGTGGGTCGGCAACCTAAGCGATCAGACAATATACGCGCAATATACGCGAACCACTTACGAAGGCTTGCTTGATGATTCCGTGATGCTCCAATGCGCAGAATCTATGACAAAGTATTCATGACAACGTATCCATGACAAAACTGGGCTCTGCTGTTGACCAAAAGATAGATCTAGCCATTAAGAATGCGATCTTGGCTGAGTATAGCGAGCCGCAAACGATTGCTATTCACAATGGCCTGATTAGAGAAATTGCCCCTGTTATTGCGGTGCCAGCAGCTGAAACTTTAGATGCTGAGGGAGATCTCATTATTCCTGGTCTGATCGATCCACACCTTCATCTCGATAAGGCTTTTTTGCTCGATCAGTTTCCAGCTCAAAAAGGTACTTTTCAAGAAGCTTTAGAAGAAACCTTAAGGCTCAAAAAAGGCTTTACTATTGAGGATATTCAGACGCGATCGCGCAAGGTAATCAACAATGCTATTGGCTTCGGCATCACTGCCATCCGCAGCCACGTAGAAGTTGATCCAATTTTGCAGCTCACTTCTATCAAGGCTCTACTCCCGCTCAAACAAGAGTACGCCGACCGCCTGACCCTACAGCTTGCTATTTTTGCCCAAGAAGGCATCACCAACCAGCCAGGTACTGAACAGCTTCTACAAGAAGCGCTGAAGCTAGGCGGCGACGTGATCGGTTCCGCGCCATACACCGACCCAGACCCTGAGCGTAATATCAATATTGTGTTCGATCTGGCGCAAACCTTTGACTGCGATGTGGACTTTCACCTCGACTTTCTAGATAACGACGAGCCGCTGCTCTTTCCGATTGTTGCCCGCGAAACGATCAAGCGTGGCTGGCAAAACCGAGTTTGCCTGGGGCATATGACTCGCCTGGCAGGGCTCTCTCCTATAGAACTTCAAGAAGCTGCTGTTCTGTTGCAAGAAGCGGGTATTTCTATCCTGGCTTTGCCCGCGTCGGATCTGTACATGATGGCGCGTCAGGATACGCATAATATTCGCAGAGGGGTAGCGCCAGTGCAAACGCTGTTTGATTTGGATGTGAACTGTGCGATCGCAACCAACAACATCCAAAACCTCTTCACCCCTTTCGGCGACGGCGACCCGCTCAAAATTTGCACGCTACTCGCACAAACGCTACAGTTAGGCACTCAACAACGACATGCCCTATGCCTAGATATGGCTACAACCCATGCGGCAAAGGCTATGGGTATTCATAACCACCGGATTGCACCCGGCAACAAAGCTGACCTGGTTATCCTCAACGCCGATTCGGTTTCTCAGGCAATCGGTGCGGCTCCAGGTAACCGCACAACTATAAAAGCTGGAAAAGTTATCTCTAGAACCCGTAAAGAACAAGTGCTGTCTAGCTCAGCTGTTTAGAGACGAATTCAGCGGTAATGTGTTGAACGTTGTCGAGTACTGCGATCGCACCTGCCGCCTTTAGCTTTTCTGCATAGCTAGCCTTGTAGGCTTTATCTTTCTGTGCATGGGGCGGCAAAATACCAATGGCTAGCCACTGCCGCTCTGGAAACGTCTCCTTAGCGGCCACAACCGTTTTCATATCCGCTGCGGTATCACCGGCGTACAAAACAGGCAACGACTTGGAAAGAGACTGTTGCGTCTCTACCTTTTTTACAACAACGTCTAACCCGGTTGGATCTGGTTTGCCTGGACCATCTTCCATGGCAATCAAAATAGGATCTTTTAATTCAATGCGCCGCTGTAATACAAAGTTGGCAGATCCACGAGTGGCACCGCTAAAGAAAGCAGAGGGAATACCTGAGCGTGCCAGCGTTTGAAAGTAAGCTTTGTCTACTAAGAGGGGTTCGTTAGAGATATAGCCCGTCCACTGCTCCGGATCTTCGGTGTCGGGTCCGCGATATTGCTGTTGAAAGTAGTCCGTTATTTCTTCGTAGGTGACAGCAGGTTTAGCTTCTCCTCTGGTCTCAAAGTAACGATGGACTAGCACTTCAGAGGCTTTCCAGTCGTTGTTCCAGATCCCCTCGCTCTTTAGCTGGTCAATGTCTTCGAGGGTGGGGCGATAGTGGCCGTTGGTGTAGTGCTCTACGGTGTCTGCGATCGCTCGCCGATAAGATCCGCCCACGTCACGCAGTACACCATCAATATCAAACACAGCGATAGCAAAGGGCGGCATTCTTCTAAACTTGCTAAACATCTAAGGAATCGGCAGGACCCATCAGTATGGCAAAACATACCAGTCTCTGGAAGCAAAGTTCTTTGGCTTTGCTGACTAGCTTACTATTTGCCGGTAGCTTCGTTGCAGGGAAATACACCACGAACGAAATGGGCCCGCTCCTCATTACGCTGCTGCGCTATCTGATTGCGAGCGCGTTCTTGCATCTGCTGGTTTGGCGCCAGGGTGAGATGGGACCGCGCATCAGTCATGCGTCTTTTGTAGACAAGTGCTGTTTGTTTCTGCTGGGCACGTTTGGTGTCGTGGGCTATCACTTCTTTTTCTTTTCTAGCTTGCGCTATACCGCGGTGGCGAATTCAGCCATTATTAATGCCTTCAATCCGGTAGTGACAGGATTGTTAGCGGCAGTGATTTTGAAAGAGACTTTGGCGGTGCGAAATTATGTGGGAGGTGCGATCGCTATTTTAGGCGTACTTGTTCTTCTCACCAGCGGCAATCTAGTCTCTCTTTTCCAGCTTCAGTTCAACCGAGGTGATTTGCTTATGCTGTGCGCTGTTTTATGCTGGGCCAGCTATTCTGTTTTGCTGCGACACCTGGGAAAGCGATACAGCGGCCTAGCGATGAGCTACTACGGAGCGCTGTTTGGCGTGCTGCAGCTTGTCATTATGGTGATTCCAGAAGTCGTGCAGACGGGCATTCCCACTCTCTCGTTAGCTTCTGTTTTAGGTGTGTTTTATATGGGTGTTGGTGCATCTGGTATTGGCTATTTACTCTTTACGCTCAGTACTCAGCGCATCGGACCCACGAAGTCTACAAGTATTGTGTACAGCGGTGTGCCTGTATGGGTCGCCTTGCTGGCCTGGGTATTTTTTTCAGAATCAGTGACGCCCTGGATGTTAGTGAGTATGGGATTGATTTTGTTAGGGTTAAGAACAGTTTTACAGCCTGCTAAGCAGTGAAGGACTTGCTAAATGAGTGAATGGATTCGGGTCAAAGGCCTGATAAAAGAGGGCTATGGCGTGGCTTCTGGTAAATCTAAAAATCCTCGGTTTCCTGAAGGCACGCTGGAGATGCAAAGGACTGTTTTTCGAACGCTAGGACTCGATTTGGATGCTTACTTCATGGGTACGATTAACGTTGCGATCGCGCCTCAAAAATATAAGATAAAAAAAGCAAAACATACCTTCAAACAGGTGAAATGGTCACCCAACGACCCAGCTGAAGACTTCTCATTTTTTGACTGTCGAATTTCGTTGAAGGAGAACAAGAAAATAGAGGGACTTATCTACTACCCCCATCCTGAGACAAAGCCTGAACACTTTCAGTCTCCTGATACGCTTGAAATCATCATGCCTTTTATCGATGGTCTGAAATATGGAGATGAGATCATGCTTGAAGTTGATAATCAACAACTTAGTATTGACTAGACACAGAAAGCGTAGGCTCAGCCAGTATCTAGACGATAGACAGAGAAATGCCGGATACCAGCTCAGAAAGCTGATCTGCCGTGGATTTTAGTAAGCCTAGCTGTGATTCCCTAACGGGAGAAGACTCGGCTGTCGGTGTAGAGAGCCGAGTTTCAATTACCTTTCTTCCTGTGATCTCATAGGTTTTGAGAGCAGAGCGTGCTTCTTGGCTGAAGCGTTCTAGATAGATATCGGCCTGCTGTGCAAAGTCAATAGTAGGCGCGGCGGTTTTATTCTCAGCGTTTTTGGGTTTGCGACCGCTTTTATTGACGAAGTGGCTGGTTCCTCCTAGAACCGCTGCGCCGAGCGGGCCACCTAAAATCCAGCCGAGTCCGGTAGCGATCGCTACTGGTGCTATGCTCGGCTCTGTTTCCTGATCCGTATTCGATATTGGCTCTGCGGCTCCAGATATTTCACTCTCGCTGACATTCTCTGAAAAGGCCATCTTTAAATCAGGCGGGCAGGCTTGCTCAAACATTTCGCTAGCCTGATGAACCCAGTTAATGACGGGTTGAGTACGATCGCGCCAAGCAGGCTCCAAATTCTCTGACAGCCAAGCCTGAGTCGTCCCCACTTCTAACGCCTCGGCTAATCCTAGTCGGTAGTGAGCCTGTAGGTTAGTAGGCGCTAACCAGCTACGCAACTTCTCCACATCTTGTTTAAAGCCAGATTGAATCAGCGGCTGAGCCTTCTGTTTTAACTCCAGCTTTCTTAAGTCGTTGGCACTGGGTTCTGCCACAGAAAAACTATCAATTTGTTCTTTTAATGCGCTAATAGTTGTTTTTGCGACTACTTTTAACCTGGGCAGCGTTTGTTCTGGCGGGCGTCCACTCGCTAGCTGCGCACCAATCGTTTGTAGGGCTGCTTCTAGTGCGGGTAGTCCGGCTTGCGTAGCGGCAGCAGCATCTCCTTTTAACCTAGCGCGTAGTGCGGGCAGCGCATCGACCGGGTATAGATTACTGACACCATCGGGTAGCTGAGCCCGAAAGCTTTCTGCAAGAAACCTAAGACGAAGTGCGACCTGCTGGCGATCGGCTGTTTCCATCAGGTTCAAAAAATTAACAACAAAAATGACGCTGTTAATGCCTCTGTCTAGCAACCAATCACGTAAGTTTTCTCTTTCGGCTAGGGTCATCAGCTTACGGCCATCTAACAGCTGAATGACGAGGTCCGCGCTGAGCAGCTGCTTTTGTACAAGGTCGTTTTGAGCCTGCTGATCGTCAGTACCCGGCAGGTCGATAAGTTCGATGCCTAGCTTCAGCAAAGGGTGAGGGCAATACACGTCTACCGCGGCAACGTCGGTGCGCATTTGGCGGTGTTCGTCTAGCACTGCGTAGTCTTTTAGTGCGCTGGTGCCAGTCTCTTCTTGAATAGAGCCATCGGTACGGATAATGCAGGTGCGCGGCTCTGGGCCATATTTGACGGTAATGGCTGCTCCGGTTGTCGGCACCAGATCCATAGGGAGTGTTTTTTCACCGAGGAGGGCGTTGAGTAGGGTCGATTTGCCGTAGTTAAAGGGGCCGAAGACGGCGATGCGATAGGTGGGATGGTTGACGCGATCGCAGGCCTCTATCACTTCTGCCTTGAGACTGGCGTGATGATTGTCTAAAAGTCCAGCTGCGCGCCGCAGCGTACTACATAAGCGCTCCTGTTCTATTTTTAAGGGTGACATATCTGATGCCGGTAGTTTTGGTTGACGAAAGGTCATCAGCTTTCTTCTGCGAATGAGTACAGTCGGTTTTCATCCTAAGCTGCTATTAAAGCTTGCTGGTAGGCCGAGTCTATTCGTTCACTGGCAGATTTTATGGCTTCTTCAGCACTTTTCAATCTATCAACTTCTGCATCGCGGTCAATTTCGCGAGATTCTTTTTGGTTGAGTAGATTGTTTAGTTCGGCCTTGCGATCACAAATGTCCTGTTCCATGCGACCCATCACCTCCGCTTCATACTGGTCAAAGCAGGCTTGCACCCCGTCGTATACCGGCTGCCACTGCTCATCAGCTAGTTTAGGTAAATGCTTCACCAGCTCTTTTTTCATCGCTTTGGTGAGCTCTTTACGAGCGTGATCCAGCTGAAAAGCGCCAACACCAAAACCTGCGAGCAATATACCAGCTGGCCCAAAAATTGAACCAAAAAGCGTAGAGGCAATAACAGTTACTGCACTTGTAGCTAGGAAATTAATCAAAATGCTCTGCCAGTCAAATCCAGTGGCGGCCATTACCATACCTGCCGGGTTACGACTGGCTAATGAGAGTAAACCCATTGCCCATTTCACCCAAGCGGGAGAATCTTCGCCATTGTCACCTGTTGGAATGCCGTTGATTCGCGCTTCACCAGTGAGCTTTTCGGTCATGCGAGTGGTCACTTCTCGGTAAGAAGCACCGTAGCTTTCAGCGCTTTTAGAGAGATTGTCAAAAGCTGCGTCAATGTCTTTTTCAGCTGCTTTTGCCCAGGCGTGGAACTTGTCGTTGACGTAGCGCTCAAAGGCTTTTCTTAGCTTGATAGAGAAGACGGTGCGCCCCTGCCCTGAGAGAAACTCGCTCAGGCCGAGTTCGGGCTGGTAGCGCAAAAAGTCATCTTCAAAGGTGCTCTCTAGCTGATAGATGTAGGTTTTAAGAGAGTTTGCGGTGCTTTGAGACTGGCGATCGCGCATAGAGCGAATCTCTTGCCGAAAGCGATCTTGAATTCCGCTGAGTTCTTCAAACTCTGGTCGTACAGAAGCAATGCGTGCTTTAAGCTCATCTACATCTTGGTTCATGAGCGGAATTCGGCGGGCGACGGCTTCCTGAAATCGATCGCGCGTTTCTCTGCCCAGTGTTCTCGCCTGTCGGAGTTCTGCGATCGCTCTTTCTTGGGTCAAGAACACGTTTAGCGACTGTACAAACGTGCCCAAGCTAGTCGCTTCCAAACTCGCATTCGGATCTTTTAGCCTGTGGCGTAGTGCTTCTAACGCAGAGACTGCAAAGACGCGATCGCTGTAGCAGTCGAGGCCATCAATCTGACAATAGCGGTTTAGATGGGTTTTAAACAGCTTGTGCAACTTCGCTTCGGCTTCTGCCACTTCTGTTGCGTCATCTGGATCGATCAAACTCTCTTTGATCTGGTCCCAGGCATTGATCAAAAAGAAAACAGATAGGCCGCGACCTTCTAAGTAGGTTTCTAGATAGCGACGTTCGGCCAGTGTGCAGGGCTGTGTTGCCCTTAGCATGAACAAAATAGCGTGACAGTTATTGATATAGCCCAGCGATAACTCATTACGCGCTTCGGTGTCGTTTAGCCCAGGGCTATCGATAATCTCTACGCCTTTTTCTAGCAGCGGTAAGGGATACTCTGCAACAGCATGACTAACGTTTGGGAAGGCAAGTTCTTCGCTCTCTTCTAGCTTTTTTGCCTCGGCTGGATCGATTGTGTAGCGCTGCTTAAACGCTTCAAAATCAAGCGCTTCTGGCGGCTGATTGTTCAAAAAGTGAACAGTAATTTTCTTCTTAGGGCCATAGCGCAAAATAGTCAGCAGCGCGGTACAAGGATTGACATTGCTCGGCAGCAAATTTTCGCCAATCAGCGCATTCAAAAACGTACTTTTGCCCCGCTTCATATCGCCTAGAACCAACAGCCGAAAGACACCCTGTCGCAGGTTTCTACTGGCAGATTCCATATCTTCGATAGTTTGTGCTAGCCCCATTTGACCAGACTCTTCTGACCCGGTGGCTTCAGATTGAGTCGCCACTTTTACCATGACAGCTAAATCGTCAGCCATTTGCTGCCGAACTTGGGCAACTCTGTCTAAATTATTGAAAAAGTTCGTGGGCTGTGAGATACCTGGCATGCTAATGGATAGTAAGGGAACTGGCAAATTAATATTGATATAGCAAAGTAAGACTGCATCTTTACTTTGCTAGTCGAGCTGCCTGTTGTCACGTAACGGTTTCAGCCGATAAAAGTGTCCTAAGCAAATCGACAGAAGCTATAGGTGCAACAGCATGAGCTGCATGATTTCCCAAGTAAAATCGAATTGTAGTGCAGTGCTCGAATAACGTTCCGTAACAGCGTTTAGCGAGATGATTTCGATATCGTCAGCGTTTATACCTGACAACATCCTGCCTTTTCAGATTTTAGAGTGCTTCTATCGGTTAGGCCGCGAGCCAGCAGGCCAGCGGGAAGATCAAGTATTCCACAAAAAAGAGTTTCCAGATGAACTGGTAAAAGTCTGGATAGGAGATGTCTTTTTTAGCGGGTGAAGTATCCAAATCGACCCGGCGGCTGAGCCACCAGAAGGAGAGAATGCCGATGCTGTGGGTGGCTATTAAAAAGGGTGCGTTGACCCCTGCTAAAAAGGGTGCTGCCAGAATTAAGCCGCCGTAGCAAACTGAGAGTACCCAGCGGGCGAGATCGAAGACCCTTTTCTGGCCGAGCTGAAGGGTATAAGTAGAGATATTGAACTGGCGATCGCCTTCAAGATCTGGAATGTCTTTAAAGATGGCGATCGCAAAGCTAAACACCAGAACAAACAGCGTTAGCGCCCACACCCGAGCTGGCACGGTTCTACCCAGGCCAAGCTGGGTCGCAAAATATAGATACAGACCCAGGTTCACAATCGCACCGCGCACGACCAAAATGCACATAGACGCCCAAAAGGGATAGCGCTTCAATCGAATAGGCGGCAGAGAATAGGCGGTGCCGATAATCAGGCTAAGAACAACGGTGAGAATGAGAAAAATGTTTTGAGAGAGCAGGGAGAGTGCGATCGCACCTCCACCCATCAGCCAGACAATCTTTTGCCCATGCCGCTTTGTGAATTCACCTGAGGCAATGGGTAGATGCGGTTTGTTGATTCGATCGATTGCAATATCTTCTACCTGGTTGAGGCCAACGATATAGACGTTTCCACATAGGCAGGCAATCCAGGCGAGCAGCCAGCTGCCGAAAATTTGAGCGCCGTTAAGTGAAGGCACTGCGACAGCAAGTGCGATCGCAAATAGCGCTACAGTGCTGAAACTTGTTCCCACAATCGTATGTGGCCGAGAAAACTGCCAAAGTGCTTTTAGCCAGGGTAAGGGCTCTTTGAGTGGATGCAGGGGCGGGCGTCCCCCACCTGTAGGAACAGAAGACTGAGCCGGTACGGGAGATTTAGCCATGTAGGAAGTTAAAGAGGGCCAGTACTCACTATAAATTTAGAGCCTTACAGGATACTGAAAATCCACCAAAAGTTTTTACCGCCGCCGGTCGCTAGCTTCTTTTTATTGACGAATTACTGACGAACCTGTCGGCTTTGTCTGATCTGCCAGCTGAGCACGATGACGGGAATCAGGCCCGCCAGCAAAATCGTTAACGCCGGAGCAGCCGCTTCAACTAAGCGTTCATCAGAAGCGTATTGATAGACCCGTACAGCCAGCGTATCGAAGTTGAAAGGACGCATCACCAAGGTCGCGGGCAGCTCTTTCATGACATCGACGAAAACCAGCATGATAGCGGTCAATAAGCTGCCGGTCATCAGCGGCGTATGGACTTTGACAAGGGTTTCGGTGGGTGTGTAGCCCAGGCTGCGTGATGCGTCGTCCAAATTAGGGCGAATTTTGCCGAGGCCAGATTCTACAGAGCTGAGGGCAACGGCGAGGAAGCGAACAAGATAGGCAAAAATAAGCGCCGTGATAGAGCCACTAATCAGTAAGCCAGGCGAGCTGTTGAGGGCCGCTTTGGCCCAGCTAGCAATGACGTTATCTAGGCGAGTGACCGGAATGAGAATGCCAACGGCAATCACCGCGCCAGGAATTCCGTAGCCCATAGCAGCTAGCCTGACGCCCATACGGATGTATCGGTTGTTATTTAGGCGTTGGCCGTAGGCCAGAATGAGAGACAGGAATAGCGCGATCGCAGCTGTGAGCCCAGCTAAGATGAGACTGTTGCTTACTAGCTCTCCAAATTGATTGCCCCACGCCTGGTCTAAGTTCTTGAACGCCATTTGCGCCAAGAGCCCGCCTGGCAGAAGTAGGCCGAGCCCGATAGGTAGTATGCAGGCGAAGAAGGCCAATGCTCCCCTGAACCCGCTCAGCTGGTAGACGGTCGGCGTCTTTACGCTGTTGTTCGCCTGGTAGTATTGAGCCTGTCTGCGCGATCGCCGCTCTAACAAAATCAGCGCCAAAATAAACAGCATTAGCATGGCAGAAAGCTGAGCCGCCGCGACCCGTTCTCCCATGCCAAACCAGGTGCGATAAATACCTGTGGTAAACGTGACAACGCTGAAATATTGCACGGTGCCAAAATCGTTTAGCGTTTCCATCAGCGCCAGTGAAAGACCGGCCATGATGGCGGGCCTAGCGAGTGGCATGGCGACTTTGGTGAAGCTGCGCCAGGGACTACAGCCCAAAGAGCGGCTTGCTTCGATAGTGCAGACGGACTGCTCTAAAAAGGCAACGCGCGCCAGCATGTAGACATAGGGATAAAGGGTAAGGGTAAACATGGCGATCGCACCGCCGATTGAGCGCACGTTCGGGAACCAGTAGTCGGTTGCGCTCTCCCAGCCGAATAGCGATCGCAGTCCTGTTTGAACCGGGCCGTAGTACTCCAGCCAATCGGTATAGGTGTAGGCCAGCAGATAGGCCGGAGCCGCCAAAGGCAAAAGCAGCGCCCATTCAAAAAGCTGAGAGCCCACAAATTGACACATGGTGACTAGCCACGCAGTCCCCACGCCGATGGTAAGCACCCCAATGCCGACGCCTACCATCAGTACGATCGAATTGATTACATACTTTGTGAGTACCGTGTCGGCAAGGTGCGCCCAAATCTCGCTTGTATCAGCAAAGACACTGCCGAGGACGACAAGAACGGGCAAGCAGACCAGCGCGGCGATAAGCCAGGTTGCGATCGCGAAGCCGCTTTCTTGAAAGACTGCCCGGCCATTAGCCCAGCCATTGGCCCAGCTATTGAATAGATAAACAGCGAGAGGACGTAAGCGAGGCATAGGGTACTCGAAGGGCCTGAGAAAAATGGCTATAAACAGTCTATTCTACTGGCATAGAAGACTCTAATCGTTTGAAATTTGGCGTTACTTGTCTGGCCACTTGTTTGGTACTTGTCCGGCTGAGCGTTATAAATTTAGCGGCAAGTTGAGAATAAAATACCGTAGTTGAAAATAAATATCATTAACGGCGATACGTGAATATTAGAGGGGGCAACTAATAGGACTCCACATATCATCTTTTATCCATATTAAACGGTAGAAATACTCCCTTATAGTCCTGCTCACAACCCAATGAACTCAGCCCTTTTCTGTAAGGGCGCACAGCTATTATGCAACTTTCTTTTTAGGTATCTTTCTCAATAAGTTATTACTGTTGCAAACAAGCCACAGATTCGCTATTATTCTCATTAGTTATATGTTATTGACTCTCACTAAGAGGCCCAAGCTATGGTTGCATATTCGCCCTCTGCCTTAAAAGCTGAGCTGCACGAACGCGGGTGGCGGATGACTCCTCAGCGAGAGACCATCCTGAAAACGTTTCAAAATTTGCCAGAAGGTCGCCATCTCAGCGCCGAGGATCTGTGCGACCTATTAAAAGAAGAGGGTGCTCCGATTGGCCTCTCTACTATTTATCGCAACCTGAAGCTGATGGCCCGCATGGGCATTTTGCGAGAGCTGGAGCTAGCCGAAGATCAAAAGCGCTACGAAATCAATCGTCCGGCTCCGCATCATCACCATCACCTTATTTGCGTGCGCTGTAATAAAACAATTGAGTTCAAAAATGATTCTGTACTGAAGGTGGGCGCAAAGACTGCTGAAAAGTCTGGCTATCAGCTTTTAGACTGCCAGCTGTCCATTCATGCGGTGTGTCCTACTTGTCAGCGTTCGATTTTGCCTATCTAAGAGGCGATATAAAAGGCCTGGCCAACTGTAGCGCCCAATCGTAGAACTTATGGGGACGTAGCATTGCTGCGTCCCTTTCGTGTATGACGTGCAAGCTTTGCTTAAACGGGTTGAGTGTGGGTGCTGCTCTTAATCACAAAATGAATCGCAAAGAGCGATCGCAAAGTTAATCGCGCGTAAGGTGTGAATCTCCCATAGAGATCATCCGCTGCCCGCAGACTCCATCGCTCTTTGTCCGCTGCGTTGTCGCGATTTACCGATAGTTATTCTACTTTAGTATTTTATTCAGTTGCTAACACCTACCAACTATAGCTGATAACAAATGCCTACAAGGCTACAGCGATTTCTGAACGACACAGAGAGGGTTGCCAGTCTCTCTATGGCTATAACTATGGCTGTAAGCTTTGCCTGTAGAGCATCTTACGATATGTTTCTATTTGTGCGAACTTAAATTCAAGGTGGATTATAAGGAATAGGTAGCGCTTTTATCTATCGAATAATAATCAATGGCTTGACCTTTTGCTGCATCCTAAATAAGAATGATTACTAAGTTAAGCAAAGCGGACCATGCCTTTTTTGTCGGATTCAGCCTTGAAGGATGAACTCAATGCCAGGGGATATCGTGCAACGCCTCAGCGGCAAAAGGTCTTAAGCATTTTTATGGAGCTGACTCAGGGTGAGCACCTGAGCGCGGAAGATCTCCACAATTTATTAGAAGAAGATGGAGAGCGAATTAGCCTCTCAACCGTTTACCGTACACTACACCTAATGGTTTATATGGGATTACTACGGGAGCTAGAACTGGCAGAAGGTCACAAGCACTACGAACTCAATCGTCCCCTGAAAGATCATCATCATATTGTCTGCGTTCACTGCAATAAAACGGTTGAGTTTGCCGAGCGCTCGGTTGCAAAAATTGGAGAAAAGACAGCTAGCTCGGCAGGCTACCACGTCTTGGATTGTCAGCTAACGCTCTATGGGATCTGTGCTAACTGTACGGCGCAACAGCAAGCCAGGTGAGTCAGATAGGTTGAGTCTGTCAGTCTAAATAAGCCAGAAAGCTAAGCTAGACAGATAAGCCAGAAAATGTCGGTTGCTTAGCTTCCTACCGCACTTAAAAATTAATGATATTAATTATCAATTAAACTGCTGTTTTGAGATTGTATGGCTTGTTTGTAAAACTGAGTCTGCAAGCTTAAAAAAGCTTAAACTCGCTTTTGGTGATGGTGTAGATATCGCTGGATATTTCTGTGATGATCAGATCTAGCATTGTATTCAGCCCAAAGAGTTATATAGATACATTGCCAATGGGTCGTCGGATTTTAATGAGAAACTTTTCTATTAAGGAGAAGTTGAGCTATACTCCTGTTAATCAACTATTGAATATTGATATCAATAAGTGAGTATGAACCCATGCAAAAGAAACTTGATGCGCTCTGGCTGTCGGTAAGCCCGTATCTGAAATGTTTTGACCAGCGGTTGCTATCGCATTTGACCAAGCGAAGTACAGTGCGCCGGTGGAAGTATTCTCAGACGATTGACGAGCCTTGTTCTATTAGGGCGGTCGTGGAGTCGCTGCATGAGTATTTGCACAATAGGTCTTCGGTGGTGGAAGGGCAGCCCATCCCTAAGGTGCATTTGATGGGACACGGTGTCAGCGGTGTCGTTGGGCTGTTGTATGCCCGGCAGTATCCTCAGCATGTTGCTTCGCTAACGCTGCTGTCGGTGGGTGCGGTTCCTGCGGTTAACTGGCAAGCGCACTACTATGCCTTAAGGAAACTGCTGCCCTGTAGCCGTGAGGTAATCTTGGGGCAAATGACCAGATTGTTGTTTGGCCAGCAGGCACCCCGGTTTGTAACTGCGCTAGCTCAGCTGCTGTCGCAAGATCTTGATAGCAATTTGACGTTGCATTCTTTGGCTAGTGATGTGCATGTGCCAGCAGGGGGCGTGTCTGTGCCGCTGCTGGTGTGCAATGGAGAGATAGATGATGTATTGACATCGCAGCAGCAGGATGGCTGGGCCCGCTGGATGAAGCCGGGCGATCGCCTCTGGCATTGCCCTGAAGGGCGTTATTTCTTTCACTTTCAACAGCACAAGATCACTGCCAAAGCTATTTGTGACTATTGGGCTCAGCTACCTGCTCAGCTCTCTGAGCACGATGCAGAGAGTCCGAACTTGACGCATACACAGCCCATGTCCACGCAGCGGCTGTCTTCTAATTTTCTACATACTTAGTTTTCTCTCCCTAATTTTCTCTGTACTGGCAGATTGCCCGCCTATGACCGCTGCATTCACAGCCTCTTCCGCCCTTTATAAGCAGCGTACGAAACCGTTGCATCGCAGTGCAGACCGCGGCGAGTCATCGCTGATCCAGCCCGTGCCTGCTCGAACGGTATCCTTTAAGCGCCACGAAAATTTCAGCTTTGTTCACCACAGCCTATGGCAGATTCATTCTGGCTACGTGCGGACGCTCACCTGGAATGCTGAAGGGGAGTTTGTGCCGCTTGGCTTTTGGACGGCAGGCGATATTATTGGCTATCCGATTGCGCAAACGTATCCCTATGAGGCAGAGTGCCTAACGACTGTGGAGGCCGAACATTTGAGTATGGGCTATGCGCTGTCTCGCGAGGCGATGCTCGGTCAGATTCGTCAATCTAACAGCTTATTGCGCATTGCGCACTGCCGAAATTCGGAGCAGCGAATTTTGCAGTTTATTTGTTGGCTAGCAGCGCGTTTTGGCAAGGCGATTGCTAAAGGTATAGAAATTCCGCTGCGGTTGACGCACCAAGAGATTGCCGAATCGGTAGGGACCACCCGAGTGACCGTAACGCGTCTGCTAAAGTCTTTGGAGCGAAAGCAGCACATTATATGGAAGACTCAGGAGAAAATAGTTTTTCGCAACACCTTTGAGCAGAGCTATGTTCAGGCTGCTAGAGGCTATCGGGCTTGAAGCAATCTGTGCTTGGGCCGCTATAGCGCGTTCCCGGTGATTTCGTTCTCTATAATTTCGTTCTTTATGATTTGATTTGCCGAGCGTGGGGTGACCTGTGTGTATCTCAAATTGGAGGTTTTCTTTTGTCGCGCTTTAGATGAGATGAGAACCATATGAGGCCCTGTCTTGCATTGTTTCATGCAGCCAGTGGGCTGAATGGTGATGTGTTGTGATTGGCCGTGTGTTTTGAGTGTGCGGGCGATCGCATCTTCAACGGCTTGACTGCCCCTTTTCCGGCAGCTGGATTTTTGGCAGATCAATATGCGCGTCGATGCTGCTTCATTTGCGCTGGTCTTATCTATGCTGGTCTTATCTATATTATTGCTGTTAGCCTGCCGTTCAATCTTCTGCCGTTCAGATTGTTGCTGAGCGGCCTTTTGCTGTATGGCTTTCTGCTGAGCGTATTGAATAGCCTGCTGGGTCGAAATTTTTACAATCTCTTGAGCTTTCCACTGTGGATCTCCTGTTCGAGCATCTACCTTCACTTTCCCAACGACCCTAATCCAGTCTTGTGGCTGTAGGTAGCCCATCATCATGTGTCGTAGAGCGCCATTCAGTTTTATCTGTTGTAGCGATGAGGTCCCTACTGGCGTTTCTACTGGTGACGATGCAGACGCGCTGTCGGTGGCGGCTACTTGCATCGTCAGATACTGGTAAGGCGACTTTTCTCCAGATGCGAAGGCTAAGAATTGACCGACACAGCCAAACTGAGTTGAGTTTGAAGAATACATGTTTACTGCTCGTAATCGGTGATGAGTAGCCGAACGCTATTGGGTTAGCCACTTTTGAGTCAACCACTATTGAGAATCATTGTATTACTTTATTAATTCGTCTGAATCAGCTGTTTAAGAAAATTGAGTTAAATCAAGGCACTAGTTTGGCTGAACAAGGTGACCCCCCTTTCCGATTTGTAATGAGGGCGGATAGATCCCTTTATAAGGACTGTCGGGCCTTCCGTCTTACTTGGCTAGTCAAGTTGCCCATTGCTATGTAATGCTTTAGCCGATAAAAATGTCATAAGAAACCAGCCAGAAGCTATGTAGCGATCAAACTTGATAAATTTACAATTTCCTTCTTGACATCTATTATCATCTGAAAGTATAACTATATCAGTAAGAATACTTCTCAACTAAGCGAGAAATTTTCCATCGCCGATCCACAGTCAAAACAGTTGAAGCCCTGCAAAAAAGCAGACGCCTAATAAAAGACGCCTGCTCTATTTTGTTGGTTATTTGTTGTTGTTGGTCAATTGACAGTCTGACTCGTATTAGCCCCTACTAGTCTGATTGCTTCAGGAAAATTACTTCGAGAAGATTATTTTAAGAAGATCAGTTCAAGAAATTGATGAGTGTATCGGAGGCAAGGAAATGATCTAGGTGATAAGCGCGCTCTTCTGTTTTTAGCAGAATACCTTCGTACAGGTAGCGAGTAGCTCTGTCGCCCAAACTTTCAGCCTGAGCTGCATTGCGACGCAACACTTGAATAACGCTCTGCTCTGCCTTTAGATCGTTTACCACCATCTGGCGGCAGCCAAAGATACCATCGGGCTCTTGCTCAAAGCTGCAAAGCTCAGCGAGTTTTGTAAAGCTGGCAACAGGTACACCGCCTAGTCCGTCTAGGCGCTCACCAATGTCATGCGCATGTTCTCTGGTGGCGGTATAGCCTTCTTCAAAAAAGTTGTGAAGCTGCAGAAACTCAGCACCTTCTACGACGAAGTGATGCTTCTGGTATTGAACATAGAGTCCCTGAATGCTCGCTAATGCAACGTTAAGACCTTCACACACAGGTTCTGTAACTGACTTTTCTAAAAGAATCGGATTGTCAGTGACCTGACCGAAAGGTGTGATAACGGCAGATGAAATGGCCATAACGTTTTTTCCTCTGAGGTTTCAATAAGCGTTGTATGAGTGCTGTCAGCTAAAAGTTCCCAGCCGAAAGAATTAAGCTGATTAAAAGCTTTGCGGCCTTCGGTCTCTTTTGCCTGATGTTCAAAGTATAGCTCATGCTTAATAGCCTAAAACCCCCTACTTGTTAGGGTTTCAGGAATTTTGGTTGCTACATATTCTCAATAGAGCCCGGCTCGAAAAACGGTGAAAAGCTGAGCTTATCAGTGCTTTGGGTCACTTTTCTGAACATTCTATACTGCGGCAATTGCGAATGTAATCTTTGAAGCTATTGAAACTGTCTCCTAGCTAATTTCTTATTTGTATTGGCAATTGCTAACAACTCGATCGTTGGTATAAAGATTTACTTATGCAAGCTATTAGAAGCTTTTCTTATTAGTGCCAGCTTACATATACTCGTATGCTCGCTGCTGTGGGCGCTCGTAGCTCTTTTTAATATATCCAGTCCGATTATATTTCCACTTATTTGAAAATTACTTCTGTTTACGACTTCCTCTACGACACTCTTTTGGAGACTTTTCTCGTGTTGCTATCTACGTCTACGGGTTCGCCAGAAAATCAAGAGCCGCCCGCCGCACAGTCTGCTCCTATTACAGTAGCCTCTGAAGATCGCTGGCAGGTTTATCACCGATTGAAATCGCTGGATATAGATTGCCAGTGCAGTGGATTTCAGCCTCTAACCGTACAGGTGAAAACGCCGACAGAGATGCTTCAGCTCTGGAGCGTGCTGCGGCAAGTTTCTCAGCCTCGGCTGGTGCTAGCGGCTGGCTTGCAGCGGTGTTGGCAGGCCTCTTACTAGGACCTGTCTTAGCCAGCTGGTGCTGATTTTTGTCTAGTCCATTGTTAGCTGTAGCCTCTCATTATTATGGCTAACAAGTTCACCTTTGCTGGGGCGAGGGTGAACTTTTCTCATGGTTTCATTTGTCACTGGGCAGCCTGTTAAAGCTGCCCAGTGACAAATGCTACAGCTTTACGCCAAGCTGTATTGAGTCTGCTTGCTCTGAGTCTGCTTGCTCTGTACGTATGCCTGGGTTAGAACCTCTGGAATTGGCGTCCCTTTTCTGTACGCTTCTAGCATCTGCTGGGCTGGGCTCGTACGCTGTTGCAACCGTCTTTCTAACCGCTTCAGTAAGGAACAGTTCAACAGATCTCCTGCTTGCAATAAAGACTGCTTTGCTGCTGTCAATGCTGTTTGTGCTGCGGTGTAGATTTCGTCATCTGCGAAGCCGAATTGTGCCGATTTTTGATGCAACTCTCTATCGGGTACCAGACGTCTTCCTATCAGGGTTTGGTCGAGCACTAGCCCTTTTAATAGAGCGCTCAGGCTGGCATACAAATCAAAGTCACCACAGCTGTCAAATGCCTTAAATTCAATGCGGCCGACCTCTGCTGGTATACGTGCAATTTGAGTAAGAGAAGGCGTAGAGTCGATGAGATCTGAGGCATGTTCTAAAAAGACCATGGCCGCAGGTCTAGCTCCGGTGCGATAGAACGTGCGTACAGATAGGCCCGTCCAAGCCTCGCCGCGATAGAAAGGAGCGCTGTAGCTGAACGGAATAATGAAGGGGCTGTAGTAGGTAAGCTTTTGGCCAATATCAATCAGCTGTGTGGGCGATAGGCCCTGCGCTGATAAATTAATATCTGGCCCTTGTGTCAGCATCGGAATATGGGCTGTTTGCATTTCAGGAGATTCTTTTCGGCGCATCGTTTCAAACTGATTGAGCGGGGGTACGGGCACAAATTCTGTTCTAAACGGATGAAAGCTTACGAGCGCCGGTACAAACCCTACGCGTTCAGCTTCAACAGACAGCAGCTGAAAACTCTCTTTTAGCTCACTAACAGCCCCTTCAATGCTGTTATGAACTGTCGTTCTAATCTCGATGCCTTTAGGCGGACAGTCTACGACTTCACCTGTCTCGGCAAAGCGCTCAAACCCTTCTACGTACCACCGCTTCAGTTTTATTCCGGCATCGCCCACTCGTAGCTGCGGATAGTCTTGCTCGTAGTGAGGTAGTCGTTTCACGATGGCCTCAAATGCGTCAAAGGAGGTATTTGCAAAGTCGGCAAACTGGCCGTTTGAATTTAGAAAAGCGACCTCGTGCTCTATTCCGAACTTGAAATTCATGAGAGTGGTTCCTGATTGATAGATGCAGCTTATGAAGAGAAAAGGCTAAAACCCGATAGTTTTAATCGATATATCACTGTGAAATAAACAGATGATACGGTTTGCTAGCCCTTTACTATTGAACATCAATATCATTCTGATGAACAGAAATCTGTGTGCAGTGTGCAAAAGCTTGGTTTACAAGCTCGCTGCTACCGAGTAGATAGCGGCCGTAATCGTGTTGAGTTCGTCGGGTTGAATGACGTATGGCGGCATGGTGTATAGCAGCTTGCCAAAGGGTCTAAGCCAGACGCCTTGCTCTACAAAAAGAGGTTGTACCGTAGCGATATCTACTGGGTTGTGGAGTTCTATGGCGGCGATCGCACCCAAAGCCCGTACATCCTTCACGGCTGCTAACGCCTGACAGGGCGCTAAGTCTTCTTTTAGCTGCGCCTCAATCTGCATAACTTTTTTCTGCCAGTCATAGCTTTCTAGCAGCTCTAAATTCGCCAGCGACACTGCGCAGGCCAGCGGATTTCCCATAAACGTTGGCCCGTGCATAAACACGCCGGCCTCTCCTGTCGAAAAAGTCTCGCTGATATGGGTTGTTGTTAGGGTTGCGGCTAAAGACATAAACCCGCCCGATAACGCCTTGCCCACGCACATAATATCTGGACAAATGTCTGCATACTCACAGGCAAACAGCTTTCCTGAGCGTCCAAATCCTGTTGCAATCTCGTCAAGAATTAACAGCACATCGTGTTGTTTACATAGTTCGCTGGCGCGGCGAACATACTCTGGATGGTAAAAGCGAACGCCGCCCGCATTTTGTACAACAGGTTCAAAAATAGCCGCGGCAATGCGATCGCTCTTCTCTTCCAACAGCCGCTTAAAGCTCTCAATATCTTTCTCTTGCCAGGTCTGTGCAAATCTGACCTGCGGCGCGTCGGCAAAATACTGTTGTTGCAGCAGGCCGCTAAATAAGTGATGCATACCGTTGATAGGATCGCAGGCAGACATCGCGGCGAACGTATCGCCGTGATAGCCATTGCGAATGGTCAAAAAGTGAGTTTTCTTCGGCCTGCCGCGATTGTGCCAATACTGCACAGCCATCTTCATCGCGACCTCTACCGACACTGATCCGGAGTCGCTAAAAAACACGTGCTGTAGCTCAGCAGGTGTTAGATCGATCAGTTTTTTTGCCAGGTCAACCGCAGGGCGATGCGTCAGCCCGCCGAACATGACGTGGCTCATTTTTTCTATTTGAGCCTGGGCGGCTGCGTTTAGCTTTGGGTGGTTGTAGCCATGAATGCAGGTCCACCAGGAAGAAATACCGTCGATGAGCGATCGCCCATCTTCTAGCTCAATGCGGACGCCCTGTGCAGACTTGACTGGAAACACTGGCAGCGGATTGGGCATGGCGGCATAAGGGTGCCACACGTGCTGTCGGTCTAGAGCAACCAGCTGTTCCAACGAATCCATGAAAAGTCAAAAAGAGAGCATCTTATTTTAGGGTGCAATGAGTAGGTGCAATGAGTATGGTGCCATGAGAGTAGGCGGGTAGAAGGGCAGGGACCGATGGACTGACTACCGAAGCTTTTGAGATACGATCCCGTACTTGGGACCAAAAAGCATCGCTGCTGTAAAAAACAGGGTCATCAGCACGACAATGCAGCCTCCGGTTGAAGCGTCTAAGTGATAGCTGGTGTACGTGCCTAGCAAGCAAGACAACACGCTGACGGATACAGAAATCATCAGCATTCGATCAAAGCGATCGCTCAACAGATAAGCGGTTGCCCCCGGTGTGACCAACATTGCCACCACCAGCACGATTCCTGCGGTTTGCAGCGCTGTTACAATCGTCAATGCCAGTACGCTCAGCAGCGTGTAGTACATCAGCTGAGTGTTCAACCCGATTGCTTTGGCATGGTTGGGATCAAAACAAAACAGCAGTAAATCTTTTCGACGAAAAAGAATAATTGCTAGCGTTGAAGCGCCCGCAATTACCGTTTGAATAATGTCTTGTTGAGAGATGCCCAGCACATTGCCAAAGAGAATATGAAACAGATCGATGTTACTAGGAATTTTGGTTGCCAGTACCAGCCCAAACGCAAAGAACCCGGTGAAAATTACGCCAATGACCGCGTCTTCTTTTAGCCGCGTTTGGGCCTTCACGTAGCCAATCATCACGGTAGCTCCGAAGCCAAATACAAAGGCTCCAAGCGCGAAGGGCAGTCCTAACGCGTAGGCGACCACTACCCCAGGCACCACCGCATGAGAAACTGCGTCACCCATGAGCGACCAGCCCTTGAGTGTAATGTAGCAAGAGAGCACAGCGCACACTGTACCGACAAACGCACTGACCCAGAGCGCTCGAATCATGAACCCGAGCTGAAAGGGTTCAACGATCCAATTCCAGGCAGCTTCCGGTGAAACCGCAAGAAGAACATCCGTGCTCATGCATCGATTCCCTTAACATCTGTCTTCTCCGGCTGACTCTTTTGGAGCTGACTCTGTTGAAGCTGACTCTTTTCGGGCTGAATAAAAGCGTGTCCCGGCTGATTAGCTATCTGCAAATCGGGAGATGAATTGCTTTTGCTGGTCAGGCTGCTGAGCGGTAGTCCGCCAAAGGTCATGGCTAGGTTTTCTTCAGTGAAGGTTTCTGCGGTAGTGCCAGCGGCGAGGATAGTTTGGTTAAGTAGAATAACGCGATCGCAAAACGTAGAAATTGAGGACAAATCGTGCGTAGAGACCAAAATCGTATGCCCTTCGTCACGTAGCTGCATGAGCAGCGTAATAATACTTTTCTCTGTCTTGACGTCTACACCGGTAAAGGGCTCATCGAGCAAAATGACCTTACCTTCTTGGGCCAATGCCCGCGCCAGAAACGCCCGCTTCTTTTGGCCGCCGGAGAGTTCTCCAATCTGACGGTGGCGGAACTCGCTCATGCCAACCCGCTCTAAGCTCTCCATCACAATTCGGCGATCCTTACGGCTAGGAATACGAAACATATTCATATATCCATAGCGGCCCATCATCACCACATCAAACACGCTGATTGGAAAATGCCAATCGACTTCGTCTGCCTGTGGCACATAGGCCATCAGCTGCTGTTTTTGTGCTTTTTCGATCGGAACACCATCAATGCTGACTCGGCCCTGATTGGGAGAGAGAAAGCCCATAATGGACTTGAAGAGCGTGGATTTTCCGCCGCCGTTCGGGCCCACCAAGCCGGTGATAGTTCCAGGTTCTACGTAGCAGCTCGCGTTGTAGAGCGCTAGCCGAGCGTTGCTGTAGGTCACGCTGATGTTATCTACCGCAATGCCGTAGGTCTCAGCAGCGTCAGCAGGCAGGTTAGAAGAGGCGGTAGTAAAAACCATGATTGAGCCAGTATCTTAAAGAAATTAAAGAACAAAATAGGCAGTGAACAGGTAGCTGTCAGGTAGCTGTCAAGTAGCTGTAAGAGCGATGTTGTTAGGGCGCTCTGTTTAGGAGACCATCAGAAATGAGTGTGGCATCGTACTCCAACAGATCTAAAAAGGTAGGAACGGGACCATCGGCGGTGGAAAGAGAATCGACGTAGAGGCTGCCGCCAAAGTTAGCACCTGTGGCCTTGGCGATTTCTCTTTGTGACTCGTCGCTAACGGTGCTTTCGCAAAAAACGGTCGGTATGTCGTTAGCATTCACCTGATCGATCACTGCTTTTAGCTGCCTAGGCGTGGATTGCTGCTTGGCATTGATAGGCCAGATATAAATCTCTTCCAGGCCATAGTCTCTCGCCAGGTACGAGAACGCCCCTTCGCAGCTCACTAGATATCTTTGCGCTTCAGGCACTGCTGACAAATCGTTTTGTAGCTCAGTGTCTATCGCCTGAATCTGTTCGCTATAGGCGGCTGCATTTGCATTGTAGGTATCTGCATTGTCTGGATCTAACGTCACAAAGGCCTGACGAATATTCTCAACATATATCAGTGCATTTTGGGGCGACATCCACGCATGGGGGTTGGGCTTACCACCGTAGGGGCCTTGAGAAATCGCAATGGGTTCAATGCCTTCAGTTAGCACCACCGACGGTACATCGTCTAAATTGCCTAAGAACTGTTCAAACCAGCGTTCTAGGTTCATACCATTCGACAAAATGAGATCTGCCTCCTGCGCTTTGGCGATATCACTCGGGACGGGCTCGTAACCGTGAATTTCTGCACCGATACGGGTGATAGACTCTACCGATAGCTGGTCGCCAGCAACGGTTTGTGCCATATCTGCCAGAATCGTGAACGTTGTAAGCACCTTCTTTTGGCCGTTGTCATCCTCGACAGATGCCGCCATCTCGTTTGCCGGTTCTACTCCGCCGCAGCTCAGCAGAGACAGACTCAACCCCAAGCTCACCAGAAAAGTTCGCGACTGGCGATAGGCGTGGCGAATAGACCAACGATGAGTTTGAAGGGCGTGGTGCATAGGATGGGTTGCGGCTGGGCATTGAGTTAGCACGCTAGGTTGGTGCACTAGGTCGGCGCGCTGAGTTGACACACGGGTTATCAGTGAGCGATTTCATAATCGTTTCACTTTTCATAATTGTTTCATAATATATAAAAAACGACAACTGAAATCGATAGGAATTGAATCTTATGTCTGCCATACATCAATTGGATTGAGTTCTAGAAGGAATGGGCATACAAGGGATAGTTCTCTCGATTGCCTAGTAGTGTTCTTTTATGACTATTCGTCGCCAAATTGCGCAAGGATATGCCGCTGTTCTGGGCTTGGCGCTGGCTGGGACGACAACAGGCCTACTGGTGGGTAGTTACTTTCAATCGCAGGCATTAAAAGCGCAAGAAGTTGCGATCGCAGAAAGAAAGCTATTGAGCGATCTTCAGATCAAAATCCAAGATAACCGTCCAACAAAGCAGCTATCGCCCCATCTAAGCGATGCAGATAGGTTGCGCCTAGCCACTAACGCGATGATGCGCCGAACGGGTGAAATTCGAGTTTTGCTAGAGCGTTATGAGGCGTTACGCGAAGCTGACTATCAGAGTTCGTCGGGTGAAGAGACGCAAGAACATCGGGCGCTGCACGAGCTGCTGAAAGACTATGAAGTCGCCCTTGTTCAGTTTCAAGGCAGGCTAAGAGATTTTGCCCGGATTGCAGATTCATTAATCAGATCCGGGTCGGATGTGGCAGAGGTTCAAAAGCTATTGATTGCGTTTGTTCAAAGTCCAGAGTTTGCTGGCTTCGTCGCGCTACCCGAAGATCTCATTCCGTTTGTCAGTAGCGTTGAGGCCCAAGAGCGATTGGCTTCTGAGGCATTAACCCATGCGGCTGCCTTGCAGATTCAAATAATTTTTGGCAGCTTGCTGCTGTCTATTGCGATCGCGACGCTAATTGCCAGCTACACCAGTCGGCTGATTGGAGACCCCATTCAAGATGTGACCAAGACAGCTCATCGAATCACTCAAGAAGGTGACTTTAGCCTCAAGGTTCCGGTGCTTGGAAAAGGTGAAGTCATGAGCCTGGCGAACTCTTTCAATCAGTTGACTGCAAAGGTCAACGACCTGTTGAATCAGGTCAGCCAAAAAAATGCCGATTTGCATTTGGCCCTAAAACAGCTTCAGCAGCAGCAAGTGCAGCTGCTACAGGCAGAAAAAATGTCGAGTTTGGGCAAGCTTGTCGCCGGTATTGCGCATGAAATTAACAACCCCGTCAATTTCATTCATGGCAATCTTGTTCATGTTCAGCTGCACGTGCAGTCTCTGTTAGAGATTGTCAGCCTATACCAGGCGCATTACCCAGACCCAGCGCTAGAGATTCAATCAGAGATAGACGATATTGACCTGGACTTCGTGCAAGACGATTTACCTAGTGTCTTACAGTCTATGCAGTCAGGCACAAAGCGCATTCGGCAAATCATTGTATCCTTGCGCAATTTTTCGCGGATGGATGAATCTACCCTAAAAACGGTTGATATTCACGAGGGGCTAGATAATACGCTAATGATGTTGCAGCATCGTTTAGAGCCCACTGACGATGCCCCCGCCATTCTAATCAAAAAAGATTACGACAATTTGCCTTTGGTGCAGTGCGCCGCAGGCGAACTCAATCAGGTGTTTATGAACCTATTGCACAATGCCATTGACGCTTTGCGGATCAAGAGCGTTCGGCCCAAGCAGTATCAGACACTATCACAGCCGCCTCAAATCACAGTTCGGACGGGCAAGGCTGCCGCCGGCTGGGTACAGGTTGAAATTGCAGACAACGGCGCAGGAATGACCGCCGAGGTGAAAGACCAAATTTTTGATCCCTTTTTCACAACCAAGCCTGTTGGCGAAGGGACGGGTATGGGGTTACCGCTGTGCTACCAGATTATTACTGAGACCCATCAGGGCAAGCTAGACGTCCATTCAGCGCCCACTGAGGGCACGGCTGTTGTCATTCAAATTCCCTACCGGCCATCAGCTGGCTAACCAAGACTGATATTTCACCGTGCTTTCACTTTCTACTCAGGTCGCTAGCCGTTTGAGCTCTCGGGAAGCTATAGGGAGACTTATAGATTAAGCAGACGGTTTAGCTCGGAAAATCGCGGAAATTATTCGATTTTTCCTGAGCAAGCAGTCTATCGACTGTATGAGTCAACTGTATAGTTTGATACTTGCTGAGGGGCGTAAGTCCATTCAGTAAAGCCCTAGTTCTTCCTGAGTAGTTTGCCCCATGACTATCCGCCGCCAAATTGCCCAGGGCTATGCTGTTGTCATAGGAATAGCCTTTGCTGGAGCGACGATTGGGCTATTGGTAGGCAGCCATTTTCAAAGGCAGGCCCTAGCCGCACAATCAGTTGCGACCGCGGAAAGAAACCTGCTCAGTGACTTGCAGGTCAAAATTCTCTACAACCGTCCTACCAAGCAGCTGTCGCCCTATCTAGACAACTGGGCTGATCTACGACTGGCCATTGACGCCATGATGATCAGAACCGTTGAAATTGAGGCCTTGCTGGAGAGTCGCACGGCCATCTATAAGGCCAAGAGTCGCCTGCCCTTGCAGCTTCTCCCTTCAGATGATGAGAAGCTACAGCAGCAGTTGAATGACTATGTGGTGACCCTCAAGGAGTTTCAAGAGCGGCTGCGGCAGTTTTCTCAGGCGGTAGAACCTTTGAGTAGCCCTGATGGAGACATTACCAAAGCCCAAAAGCTTTTGATTGATTTTGTTCAGGGGCCGGAGTTTGCCAGCTTTGTGCAGCTGCCTAAGGATCTGGTGCGGGTGGTTGATGATGTGGAATCGCAGCAGCAACTGGCTTCTGAGGCCCTAGAAGACGCCACCGCCTTAAAAACGCGACTGATCATCGGTAGCCTTTTACTCTCCTCATCGGTTGCAGCTGCGATCGCGCTTTATACGAGTCGCGCGATTGCCCGCCCTGTTCTGAAGGTGACTCAGTCGGCAGAAAGAATCGTGGAAGAAGGCGAGTACAGCTTGCGGATTCCAGCACAAGGATCTGGCGAGGTGAAAAGCCTTGCTAATGCCTTTAACCGGCTGGTTATTCAAGTCAGCCAGCTGTCTGAGCAAGTGGGTCAAAGAGACGCCGATCTGCTCTTGACGACAGGAGAGCTCAGGCAGAAGAAGATACAGCTAGTGCAGACGGAAAAGATATCGACTGTAGGCCAGCAGGTGGCTGATGTCGCCTCCGAGCTGAGCACGCCGGCTAGCTTTATCCACAGTAATCTCACTCGCGTTCGGCTCTATGCCCAATCGTTAATCGAGGTAGTGGGCCTTTTTCAGGCGCGCTATCCACAGCAGACAGCGGCTGTTCAATCTGAACTAGACAACGTTGATCTGGCGACTATTCAAGCTGATTTGCCTAACACGCTCAATGCGATGCAAGTCGGGACCCAGCGCATACGAAAAATTGTTTCGTCGCTGCATGACTTTTCTCACTTGGACCAGTCCGCTATAAAGCGCGTCAACATCCACAATGGACTAGATAGCACCTTATCAGTGCTACAGCCCCGGCTCGAAGCAACGGCGGGAATGCCTGCGATCGCCATTCGCAAAGACTACGAGCGGTTGCCCCTAGTGCAGTGCGCTGAGAGCGATCTCAATCAGGTCTTTTTGAACGTGCTGCTCAATGCTATTGATGCTTTGCAGTTAGAGAGTGCTCACCCTAAGAAGTATCAGGTGCTCTCACAGCTACCGCAAATTACAATTCGCACCTTTAAAACAGCCGCCGACTGGGTGCAGATCGAGATTACAGATAACGGCCCGGGCATGAGCACAGCGATTAAAGATCGGGTCCTCGATCCATTTTTTACGACTAAACCTGTGGGAGAAGCCACTGGTATGGGGCTGTCACTGTGTTACCAAACCGTTACCAAGACCCATAAAGGCAAGATGGATATCGTCTCTGAGCCCGCAGAGGGGACGACCGTCACTATCCAAATTCCTTGCCGACTATTGCCTGGTTGAGTGCTATCGGTTCGGCTATTTGTCCAGCTATTTGTTTGAGGGCACATGGGGTAGGGTATGAGGATGTAATAATCTGAACTAATAGGTCTCTACCTATAGCGGCTTGTCGTTTGTGATCGCCATAACCGATAGTTGAAGCACTAGCGTCTACATTCCCACCCTTTGTCTGACCAGATCGCTGTGATCTGACCCTTATTTGTGAGCCCCTCTAACTCCCCCAATCTCACCCCCAATCTCGCTCTAGAACGCAAGCCCGAGCGCAAGAAGTCCGCTGCCAAATCGGCCGCTATTCTGGACGGTGCCATGCAGGAATTTTTGGCTAACGGCTATGCGGCAACCAGTATGGATAGGGTGGCGGCAGCAGCAGGTGTCTCTAAGGCAACGGTTTACAGCCACTTTCATGACAAGTCCAGCCTATTTGCCTCGCTAGTACAGGAGCTAGCAGAGGAATCTTTCAAGGCGACCTCCATTGACTTGCGCGATGCTAGCACCTTCACTGGAGAGCCCAGAGAAGTGCTCACCCGACTGGCTAGAGAAATTTTGGACGAGGCGACCTGCGACCCGAAGTTTTGCGAGTTTATTCGGCTAATAATTGGTGAGTCAGGTCGCTTCCCTGAGCTTTCTAAACCTTATATTCAAAATGTTGCTAAGCCAGTCATTGATGGCTTGACTCACTATCTTTCTACCTGCGAGACGCTGCATCTTAACGATCCAGAAGCTTCGGCTAGAACCTTCATGGGTACACTCATTTACTTTGTAATGCTACAGCGCCTGCTAGGTGGCGCAGAGCTGATGCCTATGGAGAGCGATCGCATCGTTACAACCCTGGTTAACCTGATTGTTCCAACATGCTAGGCCCTGCGCTTCATCTAAAGTCCGAGCGCTTGCACATTCGCCACGGGCAGCTGTCAGATGTTCCCGAAATTTTGGCTTATTACACCCAGCATCAGGCTTACCTCGAACCGTTTGAACCTCAAAAGCCACCTACGTTTTATACCGCTGCCCACTGGGAGTCTGAGCTCACCCATCGGCTGGCCGATACCAAAGCAGAGCGATCGCTAAAGCTATTTTTGTTTCTTAAGCGTCAGCCCAAAACGGTGATTGGCACGCTCAATTTCAGCAATTTTGTCAGGGGCGTCTTTCAAAGCTGTACCGTTGGCTACAGCCTGGCTGAAGACTGTCAGGGACAGGGCTACATGAGCGAAGCAATGCGTGCTGGCATTGACCATGTATTTATCAAACTGCGGTTTCATCGCATCAGTGCAAACTCTCAACCGCACAATCAAAGAAGTGGCAGTTTACTAAAGCGCCTGGGCTTCACAGTAGAAGGCTATGCCCCAGACTATTTGTACATCAACGGGCAGTGGCAAGATCATATTCTAACTAGCCTAATAAATCCTGAGTTTGGAGACTAAGGCCGGAGGTGATGTGGCGCGACTGTTATGGCAATCATTGTGGCGACTATCTGCCGTGCGTTTGCGCACCCTTGTAGCTTGAGGCATTCCTTATATGCATGTCTCACTGCGTGTTTGTGGGTACATCAAGCAAAACTAATTCAAAATTAGCTGTTTTGGGAAAACTGAAGCTGGCCACTTAATGCTAGGAGCTTGCGCCATGGGCGTGCAGCCGTTGGGAACTCTGCTTAATGTTTTACTCTCGCTTGCGTGCTGGAGTTTGGCGGCGGCGGCTTACCAGTTAATTGCCGTATACATCCGGGGCCGCCAGCAGGGTCAACAGCAGGGGCAACAGCATAGGGATGTGAAGGCAAGGGATGTGAAGGCATCCAGTGTCGGATTGCCCGATGCTATTTTTCAGCAGGCGATCGCTCATACTGCAGGAGGGTTGGTGATCTGCGATGCTCAGCAGCCAGGATTACCGATTGTTTATGCCAGCCCCAGCTTTGAAAGCTTGACCGGCTACCCAGTCGCAGAGGTAATAGGGCAAAACTGTAGCTTTTTGCAGGGCAAGGAAACAGATCAGCTAGGCGTGCAAGAGATGCGCCGGGCGATCGCTCAGGGCGCTAGCTGCAAAGTTCTGTTGCACAACTACCGCAAGAACGGGCAGGCCTTTTGGAATGAAGTGACGCTTTCGCCGATCGTGAATGAAGCGGGCGTGTGTACACACTATGTGGGTACGCAGATTGATATCTCTCACTATTTAGAGACTTTTAAGGCGCTTCAGCAAAGTGAAGCTCGCTATCGTCATCTGTACGAAGATACGCCTGCAATGATGCATTCTGTGGACTGCAACGGCTGCATTGTGAGCATGAGCCACTATTGGCTTGAAAAACTGGGCTATGAACGTGAAGAAGTCGTCTCCCAACCGTTGACCGCCTTTTTGGCTGAAGATTCTCGGCAAAAGGTTGACGATATTCTCTCTACCCTGGAATCAGAAACGGTTGATCGCGATCGCCTCTGCCGATTCATCAAAAAGAACGGCGGCTACATGGATGTTTTACTCTCTACGATGGCAGAACGTAGCGACAGCCCTCGATCGGGCAGCACTCTGGGCGTGCTAGTTGATGTCACCGAACGCAGAAAAGCGAAGGAAAAACTGCGTCGTAGCGAAGCCCTGTTGCGAGCTATCAACAACCTGCCGCCCACTGGTATCTTTGTGATGGACTGCCATACCAACGAGGCACTGTTTACTAACTCTGAGTTCTATCGTATCTGGCAGCTAGAGCACTTGCAGGGTGCGGTAGAATCGGACGAAATTGATGGCGAACAGCTGCTGACCGAATGCCTAAGCAACATAGATCTCGGTCGATTTGTAGCCGCTTCTACCGCAAAAGACTTCACTCACGGCAACAAAATTGTTGAAGATGAAATACCTCTGCTGGATGGCCGTACGCTCAGACGTATTTATGGGCCTATCCAGGAGAACAATTCTACGTTTGCCTATCTCTACATGTTTGAAGACATTACTGAGCGTAAGCAGGCGGTGCAAGCGCTGGCTCAGGCAACAGCGGCAGCTGAGGCGGCTAATCGGGCTAAGAGCGAATTTTTGGCAAACATGAGTCACGAGCTGCGATCGCCGCTGAATGCGATTATGGGGTTTACGCATATTCTTCGCAACGACGATTTGAGCCCGGTACAAACTGAGAATCTCGATATTATCTATAGCAGTAGTGAACATCTGCTAGCACTGATCAACGATATTTTAGATATTTCAAAAATTGAGGCAGGTAGGGTTGTTCTCACCCACAGTGAGTTCGATCTATATCGATTGATTGACGAACTACAACAGATGTTTGGTGGTGTGGTTGCCGAGAAAGATCTCTCTTTAAAGGTGGTGCGATCGCCTCATCTGCCGCGAATTATTTATAGCGATCGCCTCAAGCTTCGCCAAATCCTAATTAACTTACTCAGCAATGCTGTCAAATTCACGGCTACAGGGACGATCACGCTGTCGGTCAGTGGATTAGCTGATGACTCAGCGGATGTCTCCGTAGATAGCTTTCTAGAGAGCTCTCTTGAACTCCCTACCCTGCTCACCTTTTCAGTCACCGATACAGGCACCGGAATTGATCCTGCGGAGCAAGACCGTCTGTTCGAGGCTTTTGTACAAACTAAATCAGCGCTGACAGCCCAGCAAGGCACCGGTCTGGGTCTGACCATTTCACAAGAATACGTGCGGCTGTTAGGGGGGCAGCTATCTGTAAAGTCGGTTCCTGGCGAAGGGTCCACGTTTGCCTTTAGTATTTCGGTCAAGCCAGTTGACAGCTCATCGGTACAAGCACCACCAGCGACAGCCGCAGCTCGCGGCAAAATTGTTGGGCTAGCTGCCGGCCAGCCTCAGTACCGAATTTTAGTCGTAGATGATGTCGCCCTTAACCGTAGGCTGCTGACTCACCTGCTCAGTTCGGTCGGGTTCGATGTGCAAGAGGCTAGCGATGGTAAGGCTGCGATCGCCCTTTGGCAGCGCTGGTCTCCCGATCTAATCTGGATGGACATTCGCATGCCCATCATGAGCGGTGAAGAAGCCGCTCTGCGGATTAAGTCTCTCGACACTGACCAAAAAACGCGCATTCTTGCGCTCACGGCCAACGCTTTCGATGAAGATAGAACAGCGGCCCTCGCTAGCGGCTGCGACGACTTTATCAGCAAGCCGATTCAAGCAGCCGAAATCTTCGACAAAATATCCTTACATTTGGGCGTCCGCTACAGATATGCCGACAGTCAATCTTTGGATGAGCATCTTACAGATGAGCCAGCTAGCCGGCCACTAACCGCTGACCTGCTGACCAACACAACGCCAGAGTGGCGGTACCATCTAACGCAGGCCGTTCTCGATCTTGACGATAGCGAAATTCTATCTCTCACATCGCAGCTTTCCTCATCACAGCAGCCATTGGCCAGAGCGATTGAAAGGCAAGTTGATAATCTGTCCTACAAAAAGCTGCTACAAGTCCTTCAAGAAGCAGATGCCGTCAGCCCTTGAAAACCTCGTCCTCCTTTAAAATGTTGCAACAACCTTGAGAACTCATTGGCATCGGTAATTGGCTTGGGATAGATGCCATCTGCTAGCGCTTCACTGAGTAAACTGCCCTGGTCTGCGTCCGCTTCATTGGCGGTGAGTAGCACAATGGGTATTCGCGCTGTCTGAGCCCGAGACTTTAGCAGCCTGGATAAGTCTAAGCCGGTCACCTCTTCTTCTTGCCAAAATGTCCCGGGCAGGTCAACGTCCATAATCACCAGCTCTACCGTGCCAGACTGACAGTGCTTAAAGACATCGGCGGCTTTGTGCGTCAGGCGAACCCGATGCTCTCCAGTGCTCTCTAATAAGCGAGCCGTGCTTCGTCCCAACAGATAGTCATCTTCAACCAATAAAATATTCACGTGGCAGCCGTCCTTAAGTGTAATAAATATAGAGACATAGACATATAGGTTTTAGTAGACGCACCGCTGGCCAAACTGCAACAGCTCTAGCTGTGATATAACTCACAGTCTTTAAGGGCTGTTTCAACAGTTGTATTACAGTTGTATGCATTTGTATTCAGCAGGTTGCCCATTCCCTATCCATCAATAGATGTTGATACCTTATGTACCAAGAAAACTCTTATTGGGAATAATAGTTCTATTCACCTCTGATGTTTGTCGATAGGTCTACCCCAAAAATGGATTCTAATATGTCTGACACTATCAGTGTTTCTCCTGTTGATCTTCCGCCAGAAACTCACTCAGAAAAACGCTTCAAAGTTTTAGTGGTTGATGATTTGTTAGAGAATCTTCGACTATTGGCCAACCTGCTGATAGAACAAGGCTATGATGTTAAGCGATCTCCTGACGGTGCCATGGCGCTAGCCAACGTTCCTCGCTTTCAGCCCGATCTCATTTTGCTCGACATCATGATGCCAGAGATGGACGGCTACAGCGTCTGTCAGCAGCTCAAAGCCGATCCGGCTACTCAAGACATTCCTGTTATCTTTCTCAGCGCGCTAGATCTGACTTTCGACAAGGTTAAAGCCTTTGATGTGGGCGCTGCCGACTATATCAACAAGCCTTTTCATCCCGCAGAAGTGCTTGCTCGGGTTAAAAATCAAATCAGAATCCGGCAGCAGAGCTTGCAGCTTCAGGCTCAGCAGGCCATCATTCAGCTACAGTCACAGCAACTAAAGGCCGCTGAGGAAAAGCTATCCGCGCTGAATGCAACTGCTTAGACGATCTCTGTCTAGACTGCGACTGCTTCAGAGAAGGAGAAAGTGTTAGGCTCAAACCCGGTCCTCATTTTCTCTTTTGTTTTCATGCTTCTTCCTTCCGTCTCTACGGTTAACGCCTTGGTTGTTGGTGCGACTCAAGGTATTGGTCTAGAATTTGTCAAACAGCTGCTTCAAGACAGCCGGATTGAAACCCTATTTGCTACTTATCGCTCAGCTGAAACAGCCACCGACCTGCTTGCCCTAAGCAATCAACACCCGCAGCGTCTGCACTGCCTGCCAATTGATGTAACTGAAGAAGCACAAATTGAGAGCGCTTTGGCACAGATCACAGCCGCGAAGCCCAATCTACACATTGTTGTTAACTGCGTTGGTCTATTACACAACGAACAGCAGCAGCCAGAGAAAGCGCTGCGCCAGCTCAACAGCGATAATTTGCTCAACTACTTTCGAATCAACAGCATTGGCCCGGCTTTGCTAGCCAAACATCTGTTGCCTGTACTCAAGCACCCAGAGCCCAGTCTATTTGCAACCATATCTGCAAAGATTGGCAGCATCGGCGACAATCGCATCGGTGGCTGGTACGGTTACCGGGCATCGAAGGCTGCTCTCAATATGTTTTTAAAGACGGCCTCGATTGAATACCGCCGTCGCAGTCCTAAAACAACGATCGTAATGCTGCATCCTGGCACGACCGATACTGGCCTCTCTAAGCCTTTTCAACGGGGCGTCCCACCTGAAAAACTTTTCTCTCCTGAACGGACCGTTTCTCAGCTGATCGGCGTACTAGCGTCGGTAAAAAATGAAGACAGCGGAGAATTCTTTTCTTGGGACGGCGCTCGCTTACCCTGGTAGATGCTGTTGGGTAAGCGCACATGTGATTGAGCATGTGTGATTGAGTATATGTGATTGAAAGGCCTGCTAACGTGCAGAGGCTGTGATTATCTGTTGATCAGCTGTTGATTAGCTGGCGGGCTTTTCGAGCGATTCTTTGCCGGAGGCTAGGTACTGGGTGGTTGTAAGCAACCGGCTTACCTGCTAGCGTCGGCTGTTTGGAGTCGCGCAGGTACCGGTAGTGCAAGAACAAATCGCGGTAGGGAAAGAGAATGTTTTGGCCCGCACAAACCTGTTGGAAAAACCGAGAGCTGATGCCAATGTAGTGGAGGTAGGTGAGCTGTGTGCCCTTATCGAAGAGAAGGTGTGCTTTTTCTACAAAATGAGAAGACGTGACGCAGCACCCGGTTCTTTTTTCCTCAGGCAGCGCTCTAGATAGGTTAATCGCGTCAATGCCAGATTTGAGCACCATATAGTTCAATATGGATTGGTCAGGTCCGTTGATATAGAGAATTTCTGCGTCTCCGGCCTGCAAGTGTGCAAGCAAATCTTGTAAGACGTCGTCGGTGAACGTGTCTTTGCGCGCGGCAAACAGACCTGCGCAAAAGATTTCGCTGTTGAGGCGAGTCTTCCCAGCTTTGCCAGCGCAGTCAAAAACTGCCGTCAAATTGGGCGCATTAACATCAAACACATGGCCGAGATCTTTGTATTGATAGTCGTAGGTGACAAAGGCGTGGTTATCCAGGCTATCGAACAGTAGATCGAATGAGTTCATCGCCAGGATATCGGCATCGAGGTAGATAAACTTATCAAAAGGACCATCGAAGCAGCAGAAGCGGCGGTGCATTCCCATCCGATTAACGCCTATGACACCGCGTTTGCGCCACTGTTCAAATGCGGTGGGGTGAGCTTGCCAGATCTGGGTCGCAAACGTCTCCCACTTTTGCAAAAGAGCGTCGTCGTCAAACCATTGAACCTGTGAGTATGTTCGAGTCGCTTGCCTTGAGCATTCTGTGTTGTTGTCATAGGGCACAACGCAAATCGGTAGATCGCACCCAACATTCTCTTCTAGGCTATGAATCAGTGCGATCAGCTGATCTAGCACAATATCATTCGCCAGAATATAGACACCTTTGGTTTCGCTGCTAGATGGATTGTCTGCCATAGGGTTAGGAACTTGTGCTCGCCTGGTTTGCTTGCCAAGTCGCTTTTTTGAGCAAAGTCTTGGCGTTGACTTTACTTTTCCCTATTCATGTCCTTACTCATAATTGTGAGTAAGGATTCAGCCGTCCTCTGTGCCAGGGCGTGCCATTGGAAACGCAGGCTGTTTGTTTAGATAGCGTAGCCAGAAGCCACCGGTTACCGCCATCAGCAGGTAGAACCACCCGCTTAGCGATCGCATCAACAAAAACCCCCCTACGGTAAACATAGAGCCAAACAGCAATAGCAGCGCTGCGACGATGCGTTGCCCTTCTAGCTGTAAATTTTGCAGGGGGCGAAGCCCTGTTCTCTGCCGCTGATTTTGCCAACCCGGGCCGCCTGGACGTAGCTGAGTGTAAAAGCGATCGAGAGTTTCATCACTTTCGGGAGCGGTAAGCAGCAGCGTAGATACCCATACGAAGGTAGTTGCCAGGGTAATGACGATGAGTCTAGCCCCAAAATCTTGAATGGCAAAGCCGGGCACCAGGCTTGCTAGCGTGCCAAGCATGAAGCCGCTCACAACTGCGGCTAGCTCAGCGGCGGCATTAATGCGCCACCAAAACCAGCGCAAAATCAAAACCAGCCCAGGGCCTGTGCCTAAAGAAATAGCCAGCCGAAACAGATCTGCTACATCGCTGCCGCTAAGTGCGGTGATTCCACCGCCTGCCAGAATGAGCAGCGAAGCGAGCCGACCCACGAAAATTAGCTCGCCGGAGGTGGCACTGGTGCCGATAAATCGATTGTAGAGATCGTAGGTGAGGTAAGAGGCTCCCCAGTTCACCAGGGTTGAGGCGGTACTTAAGAAAGCCGCAATCATGGAAGTGACGACGATGCCCAGCAGTACAGGGGGCAGGGTATCGACCATCAGTAGCGGGTAGCCTAGCTCTTTGTCTGCTAGGTCTGGGTAGAGCACAAGTGCTGCGAGCGCTGCTACAATCCACGGCCAGGGACGAACCACATAGTGTAAAAAGTTGAAAAGCCAGGCTGCTTTTTCCGCCTCAACTTCTGTTTTGGTGGCGGCCATACGTTGAATAAATTCACCACCGCCGTCACTGCGCCGAAAAGACCACCATTGCAGCATGACATAGGCAAGAAACGTTCCTGAAGGAATGCCTGCCAGGGCGCTCCACTGTAAGCCGCTGCCTACGGGCACAAAGCTGAGCATGTCAGGATTAACAGCAGAAACCTGGTCGATCAGCGGCTGCATACCACCGACTGTAATGGTCGCGGCGATCGCAACGACAAAAGAGCCAAACAGCGCCAAAAAGAACTGGGAAAAGTCTGTCGCTACTACATTCCAAAGGCTGGTTAAGCCTGCATACACCAGCACCAGAGCGCTGATGGTCAACACACTCCACAGCTTTATTTCTTGGGGCGAGCCTTCAACGCCAAACGCTGCCGAGATTTGTAATACAGCCATAACCTTAGTCATCGCCAGCATGGCATAGCCAATCCCCAGGCAGTTCATCGGCACGGCAAAGATGAAGGCTTTGATGCCTCTAAGTGCTGCTGCCGGTGGCCCTCCGTAGCGCAGCTCGCTGAGCTCTGCATCGGTGACAATTTCTGAGCGCCGCCACAGCCGGGCAAAGAGATAAACCATGATGATATGAGCCAGGCCAAAGCTCCACCATTCCCAGTTGCCAACGAGCCCTCGGTTGCCGACAAGCCCGGCGACGTAAAGCGGCGTATCGACCGAAAAAGCCGTCGCCGCCATGCTGGTTCCCGCTAGCCACCAGGAGAGCGATCGCTCTCCGGTGAAGTAGTCCTCAACGCTGCCTGCGGTACTACCGAACGCTTGCCTGGATAAGTGAATACCACAGAGCAGCGCGATGATGAGATAGGCAATGACAATGAGCCAGTCAATCGATTGCATAGGGGGCGATCACTAATAAAAAGCTTTGCAATCATGCCACCTAAATTGCATTGACAAAAGAGGCATCCACTAGTTCTTCGCCCGGAATCTCCTGTTTTGCCACGCCCGCTTCTACCAAAATAGGGCCTGCATCGCTAATGCTATTGGCTGCATTGAGGTCGTTGGTTTCAGAGAATGCGATCGCTTTGTTATCGGCAATATCTAGCATCGTAATCTTGCTCATCAGGTCGGCAACCTCTTCAGGGGAAACCTCAATCCAATCGGCAATAATTTTGTTGGCCTCTTCAGGATTATCCGCTCTAAATTGATTAGCTTTTTCAAGCGCCGTTAAGTAAGCAACTACGTCCTCTCTACGACTTTCCAGCAGGTCTTCTTGCCCGGCCAATCCGTTTACAATAATGTTGGTCCCAGCCGCCGTAAACAAAATCGTATTGTCATCACTTGCCTTCAGCGCGTTGCTAACAAACGGTTCATAGGTCGCCACCGCGTCTAGATTTTCTGCAACTAGGGCAACAGACCCATCTGCAGCTGTCAACGGCACCACGTTAACTTCGTCTTTACTCAGGCCCGCAGACTCTAAAAACTTATTAACAAAGACAATTTCGTAAGGCACTTCTTCTCGGGCAATTGTCTTACCGACCAGCTCTTTAGGATCGGCAACATTTCTACCCACAATGGCATCGACTTCGCCGGAGTAATCAGAGGCGTAAATGAATTTTAGCCCCGACGTGGAGTCCGATAGAACAACGAGATCGGAGGCGACCAGCCAAACCAAATCTACTTGATTGGAGAGAAATGCTGTGTTGACTTCTGTCACAGACTGAAAAACGGTTTGTTCAACCTCGATACCGGCTTCTTCAAAATATCCTTGAACTTCAGCAATTTTTGTTTCTCCCCAGCCCAGCCAGGGAACCAAACCCACTCTAAGCGTCTTGGCACCTTCGCTTGCAGAGCCAGCGTTAGGTGAAGATTGAGCACAGCTGCCTAGCACAGTCGCTCCGGCTGCGCCTAAAGCAAATAAGGCAGAAGATTTAAGCAGAGTTCGTCTACGCATATCGATAAAAAGAGGAGAATGGACTCAGTGCAATTACGTATTGAAGACTTTACCATTGAGATAGCCTCTGACGCTGAAATACGGCTGGAAATACAGTAATTTTAATGTCAAAAAAATATGATGATTTCTAAATGCAGCAGGCGTTTTGAGCTTTGCCTCGTAGTAGCTGAGAGGTACAATACACCAAAACTACTTGCAGCTCTAGTGTTAATCAAATGCTCTGTTGGCTCGAATTCTTCCCGGTGTGAATTTTCCAGAAAATGATAAGCCTGCGTCTCTTGCAACTGTACGGATAGTATTTTTCCTAGACTCTCCAATTATCTTTTTGTTATTCTCGCAGTGTAGTTCTTCTACTTCTAAAAGAAACGCAATGTCGTTGAATGCAATCGTAAGGTCTCTCTGAAGTTTACGTCTATCGGCAATGTTCTGACCAATTACAGCCGCCGCAATTGATGCAATTATCGCGCTCAAAACTGTGAATATTCCAGAGATTAATGCAGATTGAATCTCTGGGCTAGATAAATCGATAGAAAGCATCCTGGTAAGTTTGGATAAACAGCTTTTCTCAAGATAGCAGTTGTGAACGGATGAAATTGTATGCACCGTAAAAATTGCTATGAAGCTGTGCTAGATGCTAGCTGACGTCGCCGAGTTATAACCAGATCAGGGATATAGCTGTTTTTGTCATCCTGCCCGTTAAAGCCCAGGCGCTCGTACACCATACCGCCAATCCCAGGAATGACCTCACCTGCATTAGTCCGTTCATCATCTTCAGCTAGATAAATAAACTGAAATTTCTCATACACAGAAGCTTCAAATTCAGAAGCTAATCGTTCTTCCGCACCGACATAAATAACAGGTGCAACGACGAATATTTTTTCTGGATGTATGGTCTGAATAAGATCAGTGAGGTTGGTTCTTACGACGCAGCCGCCAGAAATAATAGACTTGATGACGATCAGATGACTGATAGCCTTATCTTGTGGCTCTGTATACTTCCTGATAATAGGAGAGGCTTTTAGTCTTTGTACGTTGGAGGGAGAAAATCTCTTATTCCAGAAGCAGGCAAGGCTCACTGACTGGAAAGCCTTTTCTAGGGGAATCAGCATGCCTTTAGCTAAGTAATCTGCATCTTCGACGGTGCAAGCGAGATAAAGGCTGGAGTTACTAGCCCCTATTTTCGAAGACATGACTTCCCCTAGACGCTTTCCCAGGAGAGTCATTGCCTCTTTATAGGCATCTGGTGTATTTTCTTTGTCTGCAAGGCGAGCAAGCTGAGCTTTTGAAGAGTCCGTATTGAAGTTAGAGTATGTCCTTGTCATAGCAAGATCTCGAATGCTTCAAAGGTTTTAGGTTTGGAGGCTTTTATCCGTTCTTGAAATCGGTTAAAGCTGGGGTGGCCGATGCGGTTTGGAATCGTTCCTTGGTCGATATTATTGCCAGTGTAAGAAACCTTTTGAGAGGCTGTATCTGAAGTTAGCAATATTACTTAAAATATCTGCAACTTCGGGATCTAGCAATAAAGTGTCATCAAAAGAACGAATGAAAGACGGTGAAGAGTCCTGTGCTTTTGTCAATATATCCATGACA
>CALDSK010000247.1 GCA_937911865.1 uncultured Synechococcus sp. | reverse complement strand
ATGATCGATTGCCGTGTTCAGTTTATCGTTCGTTCTGTCTTCTTTTTTTTTTTCGCTTCTGTCTCCTTTGCCCCCTGTCTCGCACTTTAGTGCCCACTGCTGTCTGGCCCAGATCCTTCTGCTTCTGGGCGAATGCCGTTACGGCTGGTGACAGAGGTGGATTCAAATCTTTCGAGTCGCCGATCGTTGGGGCGATCGTGATTGACATTGCGGGGGTTGTATTCGACTTGCCAGGTGTAGGTGGTTGTAGCGGTTGCCTCAAAGTCGGTGGTGGCTTCGGCGGTTTCGACCTGAGTGCAGCTAAAGGTTGCTACTGAGACGAGTAGCGCAGAAACGACCGGCACGGTGGAACTAATCCAACGATGATGGGCGAAGGGTTTGTACATTTTTATACATCCTCAAATTCTGCGCTCTTAGCTTAACGCGGTGGATGCAACCTGTGGGTAGTGTTACGGAAGCTACAAAGATTGGCCCATAAAGACTGGGCCATAAAGACTGGGCCATAAAGACTGGGCCATAAAGACTGTGTTACGAAGACTGCAAGGTCCCGCTGAAGTAGTGAAGTACTTCTCTAACTAGGCCGCTTTTCCCATGGCAGCTGACTCGGATGCATTCACCGGCTAGCATCTGAGCATCTTTTAAGCTTTTGACGCATCCAGAGACTGAATGATCGACGTAGCTGGTAATGGTGATGATCAGATCGCAGTTGCTGATTTTGTCTTTTATTCGACTGCGATCGCTGCTAGCCACGCTGTGAGGTGGCACATGTACACAGCGCTTTAGTCCGTATTGTTTTAATGCTTTCTCGACCTCGCGATAGGTTGTCTCGTGGCCACCGATGAGGGCTAAAGAAATGTTTGAAAGGTCAACAGGCTCAGCGAGGTCGGGTTCTGTAGAGATATTGAGCGGCTGCTTTTCTCTGTCAGCCAGTGGGGCCGGATCGCTATCTGTTGCATCCTGATAAGCGCTAAGGCCTAATTTATTTTTTAGAAAGGCAACTTTGCCAATAAGTACACCGTTGTCATCTTGGAGTAATTCTTTTTCACTTTCGCTCTTATGTAAGCGCTGCTGCAAGTCTTCAATTTCTAATGACAGCGCTTTAGCATCTGTATCTGCAACGTCGATAAACTCATCGAGGTCTAGTTTGTTTCGCTTCAGGCGATCGCTCAATTCACCTTTGCTCTGTTGCAACCGGTCATACTGTTGCTGTAAGTGGCTATGCTGCTGTTGTAAGCTATCGTGCTGTTGCTGAAGCTGGTCGTAAGCCACTTGGAGGGTGAGCAGATGTTCTGAAAGGTGCTGTTTGGCCTGGCGGTCTTTGCCAGTAGCACCTTTGATAAACATCTGAACAGCCTGAAGCACGGGCTTAAACATACTGAACCTCAAGTAAGATGGCCAACTTCCTAAAGGAATCCATCAGCTTGTTGTGATGTCATTACTGATAAGTCCCTATAGTCCACGATAGCGGTTGATTGGAAAAAAGGTCATATTCTAAGCAATTACTCAGAATACGACCTTTTGGGTTTTCAAGACGATATGTTTGAATTTGTTTGCATTGAATATGGTTGCATGTAGCTATGCCCGGTTCAGGTTTTGTTCTGTGATGAAAGCGCGAACGATGTCTTGAAAATTGCGATCGCCTACAAATCCGAGCGCTGTTGCTTGGTTAACTTCAAACTGGCTCGGCCAGCTGGCGACAATTTTAGAAATCGCATCGTCACGCTCGTAGGTGATATGACTGGTAATATCGGGTCCGGCGACTTCTGACAAGGCGGCGATCATACTTTGAACGGTGATAGTGATGCCCGGTAGATTGAGCGACCTGGTATCGGAAAATTTCTCGGCAGGCACGCTCAGGCTGTGAGCTAAGTTGGTGACGACTGAGGTCGGGCTGGAGAGCCACAGAGCCAGGTTGAGATCGACCGGACAGATAGCGGGCTGACCTTGCAGCGGCTCGCGAATGATACTGCTGGCAAACGAAGACGCAGCGGCGTTGGGTTTGCCAGGTCGGACGCATACTGTCGGCAGCCGCAGCACTCGGCCATCAATGAAGCCCTTGCGGGTGTAGTCGTTGACCCATAGTTCAGAAATGGCCTTCTGGGTGCCGTAGGACGACTGGGGGCGCAGAACAGTTTCTGATGTGATAACGGCTGGCAGCTCGCCGCCATAGACTGCTAAGGAGCTGGCGAATACGAATTTTGCGCCTGGTGCCTGATGCCGTACGGCTTCTATCAGGTGGCGGGTGCCGTCGCAGTTGACGGCCATGCCCAGATCGAAGTTGGCTTCGGCTTGGCCGCTGACGACGGCTGCCAGGTGGAAAATTGCGGTGATATCTGAGGAGACGAGTGCGTTAGTGGCTGCGGCGTTGGTGAGGTCTGTTTGGTGCGATTGAACCCTAGTGTCGTCGGTTGGGTTGGGTGGCAGCACAATATCAGCCAGGGTCAGCCGCTTGAGATTTGGGTCTTGAAGCAGGTGTTTTGCCAGACGCTGACCTAGAAAGCCAGCACCGCCTGTAATGAGGATGTGCATAGTAAAAAATTAGAGGACTTTAGAGGCCTAATCGAAGGCCTACACAACATTTCGACGAACGCTGCGGTAGTGGTCCATTCGAATTTTATTCATTGTGCTCTCAAGATTGTCGTCAATTGCGCCAAGGGTCGCAAGTAAATGGGTGCTAAGCGCTAAGGCTGCTTCAAATTCAGGTTGAACGACTTCTTGAGCACCTAGCTGACCTAGCTGGTCTAGCTCTTGGGTGGTGTGGGCTCTGGCAATGATGTCGAGGTGAGGGGCGATGGCGCGCGATCGCTTTAACAGCAGCCGAGTACTGGCCGGGTCAGGCAGTGCAATTACCAGCGCCTTGGCCTTATTTAACGATGCCTTAGCCAAAATCAGCTCCGAGTCCGCATCCCCCATGACAAATGGAATTTTTTCGCGTCGCAGCGCCTGTACAGCGGCCTCGCTATTTTCTAACACCAGCACCGGAAATCCGGTCTGCCGCAGTAAATTAACGATGACATGCCCGACCCGGCCGTAGCCTGCTACAACGACATGATCCGTGATGCCATCGTGCCCGACTGCCGGTTGAGCGATCTCTAACTTACTCAGCAGCTTGTATAGCTGAGGCTGTTTACAAATCCAATCGTAGAAGGCAGGTGCTAGGCCGAAAGAAAACGGTGTGAGCACTAGTGTGATAGCGGTTGTGCCCAGCAGCAGTAAATAGGCCTCCTGTGAGATTAAATTGCTTTCTAGCCCAACAACTGCGAGGACAAAAGAGAATTCACCAATCTGATTGATACCACAGCCGGTGAGCACGGCTGTTTTGAGCGAGTAGCCAAACAGCAGCACAATCGGAAAAACGATCAGTGCCTTGCCTAGCATCACCAGACTCACCATGCCTAAAATAGCCCCGAAGTTATCAATCAGTACGCCAGGATCGATTAACATGCCAATCGAGACGAAAAACAGGCTGGCAAAGGTATCACGCAGCGGTAGTACTTTGGCTAAGGCCTGGTCGGCATAGTCAATTTCGGCAATCATTAAGCCCGCAACAAAAGCGCCGATTTCAATGGAGAGCCCTAGCTGGGCTGTAATCAGGGCAACGCCTAAGCACAGGGCAATCAGCGTGAGTAAAAAAAGCTCGCTGCTCTCTGTGAGCGCTATCTGACGAATAATGACCGGTATGATCCAGCGACCCGCTACAATTGCGCCGACTAAAAAGCCTGTGACTTTGACTAGCACCAGCCCTAGCACCCACCAGAGCGGATTGGCGCTTGCCTCTGTGGGGTCAATGGCTGGCACGATAGCTAGCATTAACCCTAGGGCCAAGTCTTGCATGATCAAGATAGCTAGCATGATCTGGCCGTAGCGCGTGTTGATTTCGCCGCGCTCGGTGAGAGTTTTGAGCACGACCGCCGTGGAAGATAGAGAGAGGAGTGCGCCCCAAAATATGCCTTGAGGTAAGTTACCGACCCAGCCAAAAAGGCCCGCTAGGGCCGCGACTAGGCCGGCGGTAAGGCCAATTTGTAGCAGGCTCCCTTTTAAGGCAACGCTGCGAACACGGTTGAGCTCTTCTAATGAAAACTGTACGCCGAGAGCAAAAAGTAAAAAGGCTACACCAATCTCGGCTAATTCTTGAATATTGCCGATGTCGTTAATAAGTTTTAGACCTAAGGGCCCAATGATAAGGCCGCTGCCTAAATAGCCCAACAGCACAGGCTGGCCCAGACGGCTGACAGTGTATCCGCCTACGGCTGCGGCTCCTAGCACCGTCATTAAGTCAACTGTAAATCCCAGCTCTGCCGACATACGCTCTGTTTGTAAAAAATCTCCTTAAACGTAGCGTCTACTAAAGATTTTGAACGATTGGGCGCTATTTCAGTGTGAAAACTTGTTGATAAATTTTGTTGGCTACTTTGAGCTGATCGTTTTCAACAATCACGAGTCCGCTCAGTATTAGCTCTGCTTGTATGTAGCTGTTATCTGTATTAACACGACTCTTGCTGAGTACTTTTTTATACAGGTTCAACAGCGCTGTTCGGTTGAAAGAGTGGTTGATGCGATCGCTAATTGCTCTCAAATGAACCGGGTCGTCTTTTGTTTGCCAGTCTTCGATAATGTGCGATCGCACTGTTTTATCCACCCACTGCGTTGCACCTGCTGTTGAAAGAACCATCGGCATAGCGGCGGGATGCACTAGAGTTTCGAGCAGCTGAGACATGAGGTGACACAGCTTTTGCGTTAAAAAGGGGTGACCATATGTCCATTGCTCAATCGCGTCTAGGCTGACGGTTGGCCAGTGTGCTTTATTCTGTAATCCTGGACTTAAAGCATAGGCTTCGCTCTGTTGAAACGGCGGCAGTGAGATTTCGCACCCGGCTGAAAATAGTGAGCCTGGCTGTGGTAAATCGGCTGCGATCGCACTACCTAAGACAACAAAGTTGAGATTTCGATAAAGTGTATGAGTTTGACGCAGCTCGTAGCACTTGGCTATCCACTGGAATAACTCGGTCTCAAAAGCAGCGTTTGTAAGGGCCTCAATTTCATCAATAAAGATAACCACTGGCGCTATTGACAACACCTCTGCCAGGAACTCTTCAACAAAACGGCTCAACCGTTCAACTGGAGGTAAGTCAGCGGTAGAAGGCAGCCAGCTTAACAGTAGAGCTAGCTCATTTGCCTGAAGGTCTGTACAAATAGTTGCCATTAGGCTACTACACCAGTTGCTTTCAGATGCGTTGCTTTTGGACGCGCTTAACTGAGTTGCCTGAACGGTTACGCATCGATAGCCCTGCTGATCCATTTTGTGGCGAACATGAACCCGCAGCGACGATTTGCCGATTTGTCTAGGTCCTAATACGTAGGCGAACTGTTGCTTTTTTAAACAAGCGATCAGTATTTTATCTGTTGACCTTTCGACATAGCTAGGATCATCCCAGGCAAGGCAGCCACCTACACAATAAGCAAACAAGGAAGGGGACATGACCGTAGGGCGAAATTGATACCAGCTTTGGCTACCGTTACTATCATGGCCGCTGGTCAGCGTTTGAGGCTTCTTGCCGTCGGAGGACTTACTCGGTGCAAGTCGTGTAGGGTCTGATTGCTCTATGTGGGTAGGAAACGGCTCAATATCTAAGTTATCGGTGTCTGATATGCCAGTATCTGATTTAGAAGCCGCCGCCGTTGTCATATCCAAATTCGTTTTTTTAGTGGAGAGAAGATATAGCAGTATATTCCATGAACATTCTTCTGATGTTTGTTTTTATCAGCTATCTTGCCCTTTAGCTTTTGGGATACTAGATTGTAAACAGTACCAGATTGTAAACGTAGATGTAGACCTAAGCTGCTACCACTTGCGATCGCAGGTGGTTGTAAAAAGGTTAAAAGATACGATTTAAAGCCTCTGAGCTTTAGAGTATCCCACCTGACGGAACCAGTGCCCTATGAATTACCTATCTACTCTGCCAGCAGTCTGGGAGAAGAGACTATTCAAACTTATTACAACCGTCGTAATTATCGCTAGCTTGAGCACTCAGCTATTGGCCTGTACCGCTGTAGAGGCTCAGCCACAAATGACCGTCGAGGCTTTAGCGACACAGATTAAAGCTGCGCAGATAATACCAACTGATGGGCCAAGTGATGACGCGACTACGCTGCCTTTGATATTGGATGTGCGTACGGCTGAAGAATATGCTGCCGGGCATATTCCTCAGGCTATCAACATCGATCACCGCCAAGTTGCTGCTCAAATAGATACGCTACGCCCGTTTGAGCACCGCAATGTGGTGGTGTACTGTGAACGCGGCGCGCGGGCGCGAGCTGCTGAAAAAGTACTGACAGACGCTGGTTTCTCAGCTGTGATTCAGCTGAATGGACATATGAGGGCTTGGAGAGCTGCTGAGCTGCCGATTGAGACGGACTAATTGTGGCTGAGATGAACTGATTGAGATCGAACAGATTCAGACCGACTAACTCTATTCTGTTTTATCTGCAAAGAGATGGCTCAAGATAATATCGCAAACGTCTACCGCCGCAATTTTGTCTGATGGTAAATGTTGCTGTTGGCGAGACATTAACAGAGGACCTTCGTTTTTATCTGATGGCAGACACCCATGCGATCCTTTGACTAGGTCTGCTCTGAGAGGCGTGAAGCTCATTAGCGTGCGAAATCCAAGTTTCTTCTTCAGTAGTGTCGCTGCAATTTTCGGCTTGACTAAAGAGATATCTGGGTTGATAAACATTTCGGCAGGGTCGTATCCTGGTTTGCGGTGGATGTCGACAGTTCGAGCAAAGTCGGGGGCTCGACTTTCGTCTAGCCAGTAGTAATAGGTAAACCAGGCGTCTGGCTCTGCGATGACAATTAGCTCACCTGAGCGCTCGTGGTCGAGGTGATACTTTTGTTTTCCTGATTTATCTAGCACTTGCGCAACGCCATCAGTTTTTTCTAACAGCGCCTTGATTCGAGGAATTTCTGCTGGATTGTTGATGTAAATATGAGCCAACTGATGATCTGCAACGGCAAAAGCCTGACTGGCACCTGCGTCTAATAGCTCTTTGCCTAGCTCTTCTCTAAATGCCAGTAGCCCCTCCTGGCGCAGCACACGGTTGAGATGAACCGGTTTTGAAACGGGCTGAATACCGTATTCAGAAAGTATGATGACCTGTGCGCCCTTGCTCTCGTAGTAATCGATCAGGTCGCCGCATACTGTATCGATCTCTGTGAGATCGGCAGCGATACTATCGGGATGATTGCCTATCTTTTGACAGCAGTAGTCTAGATGAGGCAAGTATACCAGCGTTAGGGTTGGATCTTGTTTGACGTCTACCCATTTGGCACTTTTGGCAATCCATCGGCTAGATTCAATTGAGGTGACAGGTCCCCAAAACTTAAACAGGGGGAACTGTCCCAGGCTTTCTTGTAACTGTGGTCTGAGCTCTGCTGGTTTGGTGTTGATATCGGGTAGCTTGCGACCGTCTGCTGGATACATCGGCCTGGGCGTTACCTCGTAGTCAGCCGTGGAGTACATGTTGTACCACCAAAACATATTGGCGCAGGTAAATGTTGGGTCTATAGCCCTAGCCATATCCCATACTTTCGGGGCTTGTACCAGTTTGTTGGACTGTCGCCAAAACTTGATTTCACAATCGTCGCGAAAGTACCAGCCGTTGGCGACTATGCCATGCTCGCTAGGATACTTACCTGTTAAGTAAGTTGATTGAACTGTGCAAGTAACGGCTGGTAGAACAGGCGTGACGGATACCTGCTTGCCCTGTTCCATCCACTGAGATAAGCAGGGTGTATGCTCGCCGATAAGATTTCGGGTTAGACCAACAACATTGAGAACAACAGTTTTCTGCATGTTTTGTAAGTTTTTCAGCAGTTTTTGAGGTGTAAATTTACGACTGAGGAGCCGCTGCTAACGTTTCTAAAACCCATGTGTACTCGCGCTCAATGGAGGTCAGCATGTCGAGCTTCATATCAGGTGGCAGGACATCCCACGTGTAGGTCTCTATTTCAAGATGACGGCACTCTGCATAGCCATCGAGAGCGTTTAAGAAGTCTGTGATGTCTGTTTGGGTTGATTGAAAAGCCTGATAGCGATCGATGAAGATAGGTACGTGAAAGTGAGTGCGCCACTCTTTAGCGGTGCTTTCTAAAAAGTGTGGTAGAGCCTGCCGTAGGTCCCGGTGTCTTGTCAGCTGGCTATCGGCACTCTGCTCAATCACCTGATGGAGGTAAGTGGATTCGGCAAAGGGTTCTAGCTGAGCTGCCATCCACTTTCGGTTTTCAAGATCCTCTGGTGGCTCAATCTTAAGCGCCGAGCTGAGCTGTCCTTTCCCAATTTTGATGCCAGCAGCTTGAAACTGTTCAATAACAGTTTGAGGCTGTTCGTACTCAACAGCAAAGTGACAGGTGTCGTAGCAAACTTGAATGTGATCTAGCAAGTGTTGTTCTGCCTGCGCTGATGATATGTTTAGCTTATTGACTAGCCAGGCACCCCCAACCGGAAGCAGCCAGTCCTTGAAGTATGTAATAACTTCCGTTGCGTTTTCGAGCAGGCCATCTGGCTCTGGTTCTAGATCGATGTGGATTAGCTGGCCTTTGTTTGTATTCAGCTCAATCAGGTGAGCTGTAAGCTCGGCCAGCTGCTGTGAGGCGCGTAAGAATACGTCGTCGCAGGCGGCTTGATTGGCTGTCCACCATGGTTTGTAAGACAGGGGCACGGTGGAGATGCCGCCTTCTATCTCTGGTGGCAAGAGCGCAGAGAGAATGTTTGTGAGGCGCAGCGTATAGTCTAGGCGCTCAGGTTTTGACCAGTCAGGTGCGTAGACCTGGTCTTTTACGACTTGATTGTGGAAGCCACCGTAGGGAAAGCCATTCATGGTGAAGACGTACAGGTCTTCTTTGGCTAGCCAATGTTTGAAATTGTTTAATGCTTCTGGATTTAGCAGCTCTCGGGAGGCTAAATCTGATAGTCGCAGGCCAATCCCAAAGGCGTCTTTTGGAGAGAGTCGGTTTTTGAGAGCGGGTAGATAGGTCTGCAGATTTTTTTGAACCTGGCTCCAGGTTTCACCAGGGTGAATGTTGGAGCAGTAGGTGAGATGTAGGTGTTGGTTGAGTTTCATTGGGTGACGCTGGTCTGTAGATGTGCGATCGCCTGTGCATATAGCTCAAAATCTACGGTGTGCACTTCGAAACCGTGGCCGATTGCGTCGAGCAGCATAATAGTCAGCTCGCCGCCTAAATGCTCTCTAAATTCGCTGAGACCTTTGAAGATAGAGTCTGGATGATCTGGATAGTCGATATAGTTACTGAGTTCAGGTGCGTACAGCACAAAGCCCAGTGCTTTGAGGGTGTCGATGATGCGCCAGCAGGCTGTAGCGCTTAGGTGACCTTGCAGATAAGAATATGTACTGTCGAGGGCGATGCCGATGGCGACCGCTTCACCATGACGTAATCGATAGTGGGTAAGATGCTCTAGCCGGTGAGCCGCCCAGTGGCCAAAGTCAAGCGGCCGCGATGAGCCTTTCTCAAACGGATCGCCGTAGCCTCCAATGTGTTCTACATGGTGTTTAGCGCAGCGGTATATGAGCGTTTGCATTGTTTGCATATCTCGCCTGGCTAAGTCTTCGGCGGCTGCTTCAATGAAGCCAAAAAAGTCTGCATCTTTGATCAAAGAGACTTTGACCGCTTCTGGAATTCCTGAGCGCCAATCGCGATCGGGCAGCGCCTTAAGAAAATCGAAGTCGTTAAAGACCAGTGTGGGTGGCGCAAAGGTGCCTAAAAAGTTCTTTTTGTCGAAGGCGTTAATGCCGTTTTTGACGCCAACCCCTGAATCATTTTGTGCGAGTACGGTGGTGGGCACTCGGATAAGCCGGATGCCTCTATGCGCTGTGGCCGCTGCGTATCCGGCCATGTCTAGCACAGCGCCACCGCCAATAGCCATCATGTATGAGTGGCGGCAGATGGCTGTTGTATTGACTGCTGCCTGAAGCTGCTCGACCCACTCGGCGCTCTGTTTAGAAAGCTCACCGCCGGGAACAACAATGGGATCTGCTGCGAGGGTAATGGCTTCTGGGTAGGCTTTTGCGTAGGCGGTTATTTGCTCAATTAGCTGTGGATAGGCCTGCAATACGCCTGAGTCAACCACAGGAAGCACCTGGGTGGACGATGTGTTCGCTTGGGTCAGTACGTCAGAGAGCAGCGAGTTGTTTCTGTGGAATAGCCCCTCGGTGAAATGCACGTCGTAGGTGAAACGTACGCTAAAGTCTTGCCGAATGGTTTTGAGCTTTGGGGGTGCGATTATCGTAGAAGTCATGGTAGCAACAGCGTTTATGTGATCGTTTGTTGGTAGGGGAAGGTGTGGTTAAAAGCGTATTTAAAAGATGAGATGAGAGTTGCTCTTTTTGTTTTCTGTTTTATCAGGTTACGGCGAACAGTTTGGCAAGCCCTTTAGAAATGGGGAGCAGGCCCAGTACGCCCAGGCCATAAATCTCGTTGGTAAAGCCAGCAGCGATCGCAGCATCTAGAACAATTAAACAAATGATGCCAGCTTTGACCGCCCCCCGAATTTGCTCGGCTGTGGGAGTGAGCGCAGCGCGGATAAATTCTGGCAATATTAAGATTGTGAACATTAGGCCGAAGGGCAGCATATTTAAGCCGCTATAGGTCGGTAATAGCGCTAGCCCGAACAGCCCGCCGATCACCAGGCTTAGCATCAGTACGGCGAGCAGACCTATAGAACGGCTGCCGCCATGAACTTCTCCTCGGCTAATGGTGGTAATTGCTGCGATGTAGACCACTGGAATTAGCGCTAAAAACCAGTGGCTTTGGACCATGATTGGCACGGCGCTGACACCTAAGAGTAGGTTGCTACCGCGGCATAGGCCCATATTGAGCGGTCCTATAAAGGGATTGTGTTTGGCGATCGCATCGTAGCTCAGCGCAGCGACTGCAATGAAGGTCGCTAAAGCTGCGCTGAGCGTGGATACGTTAGCCGCTGCTACGATGCCCACAATCAGCAAAGCGCTGCCTAAAACAATTGCCTCTTGCTTAGAAGAACGGCCGGAAGGGATAGGGCGCTCTGGCCGTTCTTTGGCGTCTAGCTCAGCGTCGAACACATCGTTGAACACTACGCCGCCGCCGTAGAGCCCAGTTGTAGAAAGCAGCAGCCATCCTAGCGGAATTAAACTAGCAGTCGATAAGCTGTTGACTGTGCTTACAATGACTGCGCCTGAGGCGGCGTAGCCTAAAAGAATATCGGCCCAGGCCGTCAGAATATTTGCAGGCCGCATCATCTGTAGATAGGCGATGAGCGTAGATGTTTTGGAGGATGTGACGATCATGATTAAGTCGGCGACGCGTTGAGCTGTCGGTTTCTTTGAGTGGGTTCACTGTTAATGAATTGCTCAGCTAGTGACTGCTCAATTAATAGCTGCTCAGTTATTAACCGCTCAGTGGATTATTCAATGTGTGATTATTCGATTAGAAGTGAAGAGAGCTGCTGTGAATTCGTGACGGGTTGTTGTCCACGTAGAACAGAGTTGCCGTCGTAGAGCTGTCTTTGATCGATTGCGGGCGGGTTGGTCCAATCGGTTTCCTGCATTTCACCGCTTTGGCCGTAGGCTGTTAGCGCATTCTCATAGCAAACCTTACGAATGTGGTCTTGTGGAATGCCCATCTCAGCCATGAGTTGAGCTGTTTTGGGGACGGCCAGCGGGTCGCTTAGACCCCAGTCTGCCGCGCTGTCAACAATAATGTGATCGCATCCATACTGCCGGACTAGTTCGACCATGCGTTTGTTCCCCATTTTTGTTTTGGGATAAATTGAGAACGCTGCCCAAAATCCTCTATCTAGCACTTCTTTGGCTGTTTCTTCATTGGCATGGTCAATGATTACTTTAGCGGGATCTACGCCGTGTTCTATACAGACGTCCATGCTTTTAGACGTGCCCTCTTTTTTGTTGCGGTGGGGCGTGTGTACTAGCACTGGCTTGTCAATCTCTTTGGCCAGCTCTAGCTGCAGGCGAAAGTATTTATCTTCGGCCTCTGTCATTTCGTCATAGCCAATTTCGCCTACGGCTACAACGCCTTCTTTGCAGGCAAACATGGGTAGCAAATCCATGACTTCATCAGCGATATCTGGATTGTTGGCTTCTTTGGGATTTAGCGAAATTGTGCAGTAGTGGCGAATGCCAAACTGTGCGGCTCGAAACCTTTCCCAACCTACCAGGCTGCTGAAATAGTCTTTGAAGCTGCCCGCGCTAGTGCGAGGCTGGCCTAACCAAAACGAGGGTTCAATAATAGCGACTACGCCGTATTCTCTGAGCACCATATAGTCATAGGTAGTGCGGGCGGTCATGTGAATATGCGGATCGATATACATCGCTGGGCGAGTCTCGTTAGGTTGAGTCATGGTATTGGCCGTTAAGGAAGGCTTTGTGATTGGTGTCTGTCAAGAATGAGACGGTAATAGAGCAGCTAGCTAGCGGTAGCTAGATATCGTTGACTAAATTGGTCCCAGTCCAGCTGATTGGCCGCGATTTCTGTCTTCAGCTGAGGATGGTGCGATAGCAGCGTTTGCGCTGAGGGTTCGGGTGACTGAACACAGGCGATCGCTGCTGCTAGCTGTTGACTTTTATCAGGGCTGTTCAAAGCATGTTTTAGGTCTGCGAGAAACTGATCGTTGATGAAGGGTCCAATCAATCGCCACAGCTCGGGTGTGACTTGGCGTTTGGCGGCCCACCTCTCGTGGGCGTAGTCAGAGAGCATGCGGGCTAGCTCAGCGTTGGCTCGCTGATCGAGCTGTTGAATTAAATGGAGAGGACTATCGACGAAGACTGATTTTAGAATCATTTGATTCCAAGCGGGTGTCTCGAAGTAGTCTGCTGGGAAAGGATTGTTGAGCGCAACAGCGTTGAACACGGCTGTCATACTGGTTCGTAGTCCTTCTGCTGCGCGGCTAATGAACAGTTCTGGGTGAGGAAACAGCGGCAGACTTTGATAGAGGGCTATTTGCTCGCTCACGTCGGCTGTCGCAAATAACTTTTCGACCCGGGCGCGATACTGACTGCCATTGTCAGCCGGTAAAGATAAAAGCAACAGAGTCCGCCCGGCTTGATCTAGACTCCAATTTTTAGGCCTCCACCCCGATCTAATGGTGTTAGCGGTTTGCAGATCGGCCTCTGTCAGCTGTAAGTCCGCTTTGGTGGTGTATCGAGGAATTGAGCTGAAGGTTGTGAATAGTAGGCGATCTGAATCGGTGTCGGCGATTTGCTCTAGCTTGTTTTTTAGCCAGCCCAGCTTTTCTGTAGGCATCTGTTGCTCAAGCCAATGGTAGAGCAGCGCTTTAGCTTGAGAGATATCAGCTGTAGAGGCCATAGTTAATAGAATCTAATAGAACCAAACAGATGGATTGAAACAATTGTTCCCTTTGGACAATCTGTTTTCGTAAATACAAGGATATTTCAGACATAAGGCCCACGCTAGTTATATCGAAATCGCACTATGCGGGGGAGGGTACGCACGTACGAGCGCAAATAATCTTAATCAGAACGTGAAAAATTAGTGAATATACTGAACTGCTTGCGAAAAAATACACCCATTTAAGTTTTTTGATGTATTGCAAGGTATCTATTGTTTTCCATGGCGTAAATAAATACACGTAGTCGGTTGTTGTTTTCTCTGTGCTTTTTATCTTCTCTCTTCGACTGTTTTCTTCTGCTGAAGGAAGCAACAACTTGACAGCTTTGATTGACAGCTCAAAGCTGTCAAATTGTTAAATGCAGTTCTGTTAAGTGCAAGCAGCGCGGTCTTTCTTGCGGCCACCTTGTAAATAACCAGAAAACACTAAAAACACTATGGGTACAGATAGTACGGAATGTTTATGGACCAGAGCGCTGGCCCACCCTCTGTTTCATGATTGAAAGCACTGCAGTTTCTTATGTGTTTCATTTTCTTAACGATTTATAGTCATGGCTGACAAGCCTACTATGCTTTAGTAAAGAAAATGCAGATAAGCATAAATACCTATTACGTTTTGATGCGTTTTGAGATGAGTATTTTACACTTGGAGCCCTTCTATGTCTTTACCACTGCTAAGCTATCCCGTTTCTAGCCAAAATCAGAGGGTGAAAGGGTTTGAAGTTCCTGGAGATGAGCAGCCCTACCAATATTCCACATCTCTGTTACTCTCGGGGCAAGAGCTTGACAGCTTGATTTTGGCTGCTTACCGCCGCATCTTTAATGAGCAGCAGGTTTTGGTGAGCACTCGCGAGCGCTTTCTAGAATCTCAGCTGGTAGCAAATCAAATCACCGTTAGGGATTTTGTTAAAGGGCTATTGCTTTCTGATACATTTCGCCGTCGTAACTATGAGTGCAACAATAATTATCGCTTTGTCCGGATGTGCATTCAACGTGTGTTAGGGCGCGATGTCTATGATAATCGCGAGGTGCTTGCCTGGTCTATAGTGCTGGCGACAGAAGGCTTGGAAGGTTTTGTGTCAGCGCTACTAGAAAGCGATGAGTATCTAGAGAATTTTGGGCTTGATACGGTGCCTTACCAAAGACGGCGGGTGCTGGTTCAACGCTCGTCAGGAGAGTTGCCTTTTGAGCGGATGCCTCGCTATGGTTCTGACCATTTAGCTAGATTAGAGGCGTTGGGTAATGACTTCTCTGCTAATCGTGAAGTTGCAGGCACGCCCTATCTGCCGCCTAAGTTTGTTTTACAAATTGCCGGTTGGGTTGCGAAAGTGGGAGGCGTTTCCCTTTTAGCGCTTAGCCTGGCCGTAGTGCTTTCCTGGTTCGGATGGATCAGTTTGTAAGTTTTTTGCGGATCGCAATAGGCGATGGTGTAGCTGTCAAAATAGTAAAAAAGACTCTTGACTATTGCTCAAGAGTCTTTTTTGTTGAGAACGATGCATTTATGCTTCTTTGGCTATGCTCCTTCGGCCTGTCGTTTTAAGCTGGTTTGTTCCAATATGCGAAAATAATGGATAGTTATCTTTATTCATAAGCTTTTTATGGCTTGCCCTTATGTTTTCCTTGGGCTTTGCTGACTGTATCGATAAAATGAAAGCGTTACCCGTTGTCTGGTATTTTTCTCGATGCCTCGCGTTATATGAAGACAACCAAGACATTGCTAATTGTTGATGACTCTGAAGCCGATCGGTTTGCCTACCGTCGCTATTTGCAGCGAGACGCTAACCAGCAGTATGACTTGAGTGAAGTTGGCAGTGGAGAAGCCGCCTTGGCGCTTGCCCTACGGCAGCGTTTTGATGTTGTCTTGCTAGATTTTTTGCTGCCCGATATGAGCGGGCTAGAGGTTTTAGAGGCTTTGAGAGTTCAGCAGCCAACTGCTGCGGTGATTATGCTGACAGCTCATGGCGATGAGCGGGTGGCTGTGCGGGCGCTAAAAGGGGGTGCTCAGGAATATTTGGTTAAAGACCATCTTAAGCAGTTGACGTTACAGCGGACAGTTCGCAATGCGATTTCGCAAACGGAGCTACGCCAGCGCCTGAAGAAGAAGGAAGAGCAGCAAAAGCTGATTGCGCAGATTGCGTTTCAAATTCGTCATTCTTTAGAGCTAAGCACGACGCTGAACACAGCGGTGAGTGAAGTGCGTAGTCTTTTGCAGTGCGATCGCGTTTTAGCCTATCAGTTTGCGCCTGATATGAGCGGCCAGATCATTGCTGAATCGGTTGGCGATCGCTGGTGCAAAACGCTGGGGAAAACGGTTGAAGATACATACTTCCAGCAGCAGGGCGCTGAGAAATATCGCCAGGGACGTAAGCAGGTGGTGGCTGATATCTATAGCGAAGGGCTAGATCCTTGTCATGTGGCTCTGCTAGAGCGGTTTGAGGTCAAGGCGATTCTGGCCGTGCCTATCTTGATGGGCGCTGCGCAAACTGAGCGTTTGTCGCTGATAGAACACAGTCTGTCAGAGAAAGACCCGTTGCCTTCTCGGCACTCTAATCGGCTGTGGGGACTAATGGTGGCTCAGCAGTGCTCTGCGACTAGACACTGGCAGCCTGACGAGATTCGTATGCTAGAGGCTTTGTCTATTCACTGTGCGATCGCCATCCAACATGCTGAGCTACTGGCGACTACCCAAGCTGCCTTAGAAAAAGAAAAAACGCTCAATCGGTTCAAATCTCAAATTATTGCGACGGTTTCTCACGAGTACAATTCTCCTTTGACCGCTATTCAGGGTGCGGCTGCTCTGCTCCAGAACCACTTTGATAGTCTCGATCGAGCGGTAAGAGAAAACCTAATTGGCATTATCACCAGAAAGTCGAAGCATCTATCGGCTTTGGTTAATGACATGCTGATTGTTCATCGTTCTGACCTGAATGAGATTAAAATAAAGCCTGTTCCTCTGAATATGGGTGAATTTCTCTCTAAGCTGATTGCTGATCAGCAGACGACGGTGAAGCATCGTTTACTTCTAAGAGTTCGCGGTAACTTGAAGGGTTTTGAGGGCGATCGCGGTCTGATTCAGCAAATTTTTTCTAATTTGTTGTCCAATGCGATTAAATATTCTCCTGAAGGCGGTGATGTGCAGATTTATCTAATTGGTGATGAGACTCAGATAGTCTGTTCTATTAAAGATTCGGGTATTGGTATCCCTGAAGCAGACAAAGCGCGGTTGTTTCAGCCGTTTAGCCGAGGGGGCAACGTAGGGACGATTACCGGCACGGGACTGGGGTTAAAGATTGTGAAGACCGCGCTGGATCTACACAACGGAACTATTGAGGTTAGTAGCCAGGCAGGAAAAGGTACTCGATTTAAGGTTTGCTTGCCCAAGTCTGCTAGTCGCTCTGAGAAGCTCTGATGGCTAGGTTTCTGGACTACTTATTTTGCTTACTATTTATTTTGCCTACTTTGCTTTCGTTTACTTTGCTTTTGCCGATTGGTAGATTCCTAGTCCGATTGCGATCGCCCAACCCAGGGCGAGCCCCTGTAAGAATCCTACGATTCCACTGACCAGCCAAATTAGCTGTACTAAACCGTAATCTACTCTAGAGAGCTTTTTGCGTGCCCGATACACCCATTCTGTGAGTGCCGATAGCCCAAGGTAGAGCAGAAGCCCGCCCAGAATAGGGGTTGGGAAATAGGTAAGCCAAGACGAAAACAGCAGTGGTAAAACGATAAATGTAGCGGCACCGACTAGTGTCACCAAGCGGGTACGACCCCCCATTTTGTGGGCCATGATAGAGCGCCCCAGCGACTGAAAAGAGAGAATGCCACCGCCGAGTCCCATCATGATGTTGGCACTGCCAGCGACTTTGAGCTCGTGATTAATATCGATGTCGCGTTTGAGGACAACCTGCATTCCTTTAACGTTCATGAGCAACAGGACAGCGGTTAGAACGCTGACGGTGCCTGAGCACATCCATTGGCTACCAATGGCCTGCCAGTGGATTTGGGAGAGATCTGACCAGCTGAGCAGCTGCCAGGTCGTTTGCAGTGGGGGAATTCCTAAGGTGAGCCCTTCGGTGTTGGCCTGGCTAAGAGAAATGCCCGTGAAGCCTAAGCAGGCGTAGAAAAGCGCAATGGCAACGATTAGGCTGCTGGCAACGGCTAAGGAGTGGCTGCGGTGGCGAGTGATGATCAATAAGTAGATAGCTAGCAATAAACCAGGTAGCCACTGGATAGGGCTGATGGACTGGCTGAAGCTGAGTAAGGATGCGATCTCTAATTTTTGTCCTGTTAGCACCTCAAAGGCTCCCTTTACCAGAAGCCAACCGCTGCTGGCAATAAACCCACCAATGACGGCGTCTGGCAGCAAGCGCACGACGTTGCCGAGCCTGAGCGCACCGATGACCCAAAGAAAGATGCCGGTAAGTAGCGAGGTAATCGCGATGGTCACGATTACAGTGACGAGGAGTTCTGCTGAGGTCGCTGTCGTCGGCATCTGCCGGATTACCATGCCCGTGCTCCAGGCTAGAATGGCAGTCGGAATGCCTGCTAAGTCTGCGACCATGCCTGGAAAAGAACTCATCAGCCCAACCATGATACGGGTTGCAGCGGCGCTGAAGAGAATAAAGCCGATGCCAGCGGAGAGATAGTCTGAAAGCGTATTGGAGAAAATGAGGACGGCAAATGATAGATCGAAGAGAATGCCTAATGTGCCGGTGGTCACACCGATAGCCACCGCAGAGAGAATAGTTTCAGTTTCGGTGGCTGAGTGCATTTCACCTGCTGGTGAAGCACGAGAAGCGGGTTGAGCCCAGCGATTGAACTGGCGGGCGATCTCTTTGAGTGTAAAAGTATCTGGAATAAAACGCATAGTTTTGTTTTTATATAGGTGGTCAATATGAACTAGCCGGGCCGAGTTGACTATAAGCCCTAATCGAGAATTTCTCGGGAAGTATCGCTATATTAAGATTCCCACTACGGCTGCTCTTAATAGTTAGCCTTGGTTAGAACAAGGGTATGTGCTGAGCGCCCGTATTCGTTGCGCGACTCATTTGCTCACCCTGTTTTGAATTTTTTTTGAATAAGGAATTTAATATGCGAGAACTGGTTTACTACGTCGCCTGTAGTCTTGATGGCTTTATCGCTCATTTGGATGGATCTCATGACGGTTTTTCGCAAGATCGTGATTACCTGAAAGATCTCTTTTCTACTTTTCCAGAAACTGTTCCTTCACATCTACGAACTGCTATGAATATTCAGGCTGAAAATCAGCGGTTTGATACGGTTCTCATGGGAAGGAAAACCTATGAAATTGGTTTGAAAGAAGGGGTGAGCAGCCCTTATTCACATTTGAAACAGTATCTCTTTTCGACTAGCTTTGACTCAACGCCCGATAGTCAGGTCGAGTTGATTTCACAGCATGCGGTTGAACGCGTTGCTGCGCTGAAAAGCGAACCTGGAAAAGACATCTGGCTGTGTGGTGGTGCGACCTTGGCCGCAACGCTGTTTGCAGGCGATCTGGTAGATACTTTAATTTTGAAAATGAATCCGTTTTTGATGGGAGAGGGTATTCCGCTTTTCTCTGGTGTTGTGAAACAGAGTGAGTTAGCGCTTAGTGAGCAGAAAAGCTACCAGAATGGCGTGCTGAGATTGCATTACAAGATAGTGCGCTGATGTTGTTTTGAGAAGACGTTGCGGTTTCTGTCGCTGCTGATAGCTCTATCTGCCCATTGGTATTCATCTGCCAGCTGGCAGCTTCAACTAAGGTACCGACTTCTGTTCTAGCCGTCTCAGGTCTCTGTGATTCTGTGGCGGCTGAGTAGTTGATATGAGAAAAATCAGCGACTGGACGTACATCTGTCCATAGGCTAGCTGCATGTACCGACTGGCTAGGAGAAACCGGTAGTCCGCCTCGTCCGGACTCAATAAACTGGCTGCCAGCGTTACTTCCACAGGCCGCCTGGATCTGATTGTCGGCATCTACTGGGGCTTCAGGTAGGATGACTAGGCTAGCGCCAGGGTCGGCAACTATATTGTTAACTTCTACTGTGCCGTCAATGCCAAATTCGGAGCTAGCCGTAATGTCGTTATCTGGTGTCAGCTGATCGCGAAAGACTAGCCCAAACAATCCTTGGGTCGTTAAGGAAATATTGCCGCCGCTACCGCGTACTGCGTTAGCAACGATGTCGCTGTTTTCTAAGCCGATAATAATAGGGGCTGAGAGGTAGATGTTGCCACCGCTCGCTAAGCCAGATGCATTAGTTATAATATTGCTGCCGCGACGAAGCGAGATTAAATCTGTTGCATTAAGTATGATGTTGCTCTGTTCTCCTGCAACTACTAAAGCTTGTAAGCTGGCATTGTTATCTAGCCGAATTTGGTCTGCGTTTACTATGAGATTTCCCGCGCCGCCTCTTCCGGCGCTGCTGACCTCTATTCGGCTGCTATCGGCTACGGATAGAAGAGAAGTTTGAATGTTGAGAGATCCTGCCGGTGCATCAGAAAGAGATGTGGCGGTGATTTGAGTAGGTGTGTTGCCTACAGGGGCTTCTCCTGACAGCTCAATACTATGAGCCCGAATGGTTGCGTTTCCACCTCTGCCGCCGCCCGCTGTATCGACAGAAAGGCTACCGCCATTGCGTACTTGCAGGTGTCTTGCTTCTAGAAAAAGATTGCCCCCGTTGCCCGTTGCGGTTGTACTTACTTCAGCTTCTAAGCTGCTAGGTGTGTTTTTCCTTTGGTTGACGCCTGCTATCTCAATAGTGTCCGTTACTTGAACGTCTAGTATGCCAGCGTCACCGCTGCTTTCTGTTTCTACGGAAACTCTGCCGCCGTCGAGAATACGCAAGTTATTTGCTCTAATGGAAAGGTTTCCGCCCTGCCCAGTGCTGCCCTGACGCACGGCCGCAGCAATTCTGCTTGATGTACCTATTTGTGAAGCGCCTGAAAGAATAATATCTTCACGCGCTGTGATGTCTATGTTGCCAGCATCACCATCTCCCTTTGTTTCAACAGAAAGTAAACCGCTATCGGACAGATACAGCGAACCTGTTTCTAGAACAATATTGCCACCATTACCCGTCGCCCGTTTTTCTGAATCAGCTTCAATGCGACTACGGTTCCTGATTTCGTTAGCGCCGCTAACGGTAATATTGCCACTGGCACTGACCAGCAGGCTGCCGCCACTCCCTACGCCTTCTGTCTCTACTGAAATTCTTCCCCCACCAAGTATGTTTAAATCGGTTGTTTCAATAGTGACAGCGCCGCCATCTCCGCTAGCTCTAAGACTTGTTTTGGCATCAATCCGGCTAACCGTAGGAGTTCTCGTACTACTTATATTGACAGTATCGCTAGCGCGGATTGCTATATTTCCGGCGTCTCCAGAGCTTGCTGTTTCTGTTGAAAGCGTACTACCATCGGCAATGTTTAGATGGGTTGTTTCTATTATCACATCTCCACCGCTTCCGGTGGCTTGTCTGTCGGATTCAGCATTAATGTGACTACCGCCGTCGTCTGCGTTTGTATCGGTCAAGTTGACACTGTCGCTAGCTCTGATCAAGAGGGTGCCGCTGTCGCCAGAGCCCTCAGTTGCTAGCAAAATATTACCGCCATTCGTTAAGTTTAGGTTAGTTGCGTTAAGCGTTACGTTGCCTCCAGTCCCCGTCGAGCCCCTGTTTGCTTCGGCGTTTATATGACTACTACCGCTAGAAATGCCGTCGATATTAATATCTTTTGTAGCTGTTACGGTGATGTTTCCTCCGCTGCCTGCGCCTAAGACTTCTATAGATAGTCCTCCTCCGTCAGCAATCAGTAGGTTGTTGGCTGTGATACTGATATTGCCGCCTTGCCCGTTCGATGATCTGCTGGGGTTGTTGAAGATAGCGCTGCGGCCTTGTCTTCCGCCTGATGATCCAGAAATGAGAATAAGCTCACTGGCTGCAATATTAACGTCGCCAGCGGTGCCTGTGCTATTTGTGCCTGCAATGATTTGTGCGTTTTCTAGAAGAGAGAGATTTTGGGTTGTAACGTTGATATTGCCACCCTGTCCGACTGCGCCTGCTTTAACCTCGCTTTGGATAGCGCTGGCTGCTGCTAGCGTGGTATCTCCGGTTGCATTAAGCGTAATGTTGCCGCCTGCCGTAGTCGGCAGATTGCCACCGGCCACAATGTTTGCCTGTAGTCGGCTTCCATCTAATAGTTGAATGTTGTGGGCAAGGACGTCAATCTGACCGCTCTGTTCAGCGGAGACATTGACACGGGCAGTGTTATTTAATGTGACGTTGCTGCGTTCTCCACTTAGGGTGACAGCTGCGCCCTTGGTGCTCGCTATACCAGCCTCTGACAGTCCACCTAAGCTAATATGACCGCCCGGTGCTCTTAAAGAACCGTCGGTCATGACAACGTTACCGCCTAAAAGGGTGAGAGATTCTGTAGAGGCTACGGCGAGCCGTGCGCGGTCGAGTGCAATAGCTGCAGGTGAATTACCGAACTGTAGTCCAGTTGGGGTGCTGACTGTGAGGAGAGGCGCTGAATTGGGAGCGATCGCACTAAACGAGTGCCCTTGCTCAAACAGCACAGTCTCAGCCGTACTGGCTGTAAAAGATCCAGGCAGCGACAAGCTTGAGTTGGCTCCAAAAGTAATGCCGTGAGGATTGATTAGATACAGATCTGGCGTATTGCCGCCTGTAAGTGCTAGCTGAGCATCTATAAAAGATGAATTTGTTCCTGTGACACGACTGATGACCTGTTCTATAGCTTGCTGGCTATTGTTGAGCTGAAAAAGCACGTTCTGACTCTCGGGCGAGAAGTCTGTGAAGCTATGAAATAGAGTATTGAGCCGCTGCGTGCCGCCTGTGATGACGAATGTGCCAGTATCGCCCACAAGGGTGTTGGTAGTGCTGCTACTGTTTGTGTCTGGGATGACGACCTGAGCGATTGCCGCTCCTTTCTTTTGAAGACTCTCAGGCAGCGCCCAGCCCAATAATATGACTGACCCTAAAACAAGATGACGCAGGCAGTGTGGCATTGCCTTTAGCCTTGAGAGTTTCTCCGTTAGAGTGCCCAACGTTGAAACAAGGACTAAATGTCAGCGTCTCATTACCTACGTGTTACTGGCTGCTACTGGGAAACGACCAGGCATTCTTCGTCAACCTTTTTCAGCATTGCCTGGAAGTTTTCTGTTTGCTGACAGTCTGCATCGATCACTCGGCGCATGACGTATTCACCGATGCGAGGGACGCCGCCGAGCCAAACATTCTTTCTTTGCCAGATGTCTCCTTTGTCTGTACTCTCGTCTTGGCACATGGTGGCGCTAACGATCCACTTCGGAACGGAGATCCCCAAGAAGATGGGGATAATTTGCGCTTGTATAAGACTGTCGTCTTCAAATTGAATGTCGTACCGGAAGCGGGTAAGCCAGGCTCCGAACAGTAAGAGCCAGCCTAGAATTGAGCGGTGAAATGTCCACTGTAAAGGAGCGGCTACTGGCACGGTTAGGCAAGATGTTTTTGCGTTCCACTCCAGGTTTTGTAAGGTTAAGCAGTCGTCTGGGAGGGGATTGCCGTCCATGAAGAAGATGCCTTTGAGTACCTGAGGAAAGCCTTCTGAGGTGGGGCGGTCCATCCAGGTCGCGATGTCTTCCATTCTTTGGGTGGTGACTGAGTTAAGCATTGTCTACTTCTGCGGGGGTAGTGGGCGAGGGAGCTGTGGATGAGGGCACTGTGGGCGAGGGACCTGTGGGCGAGAATGATTGTAGTATCAGGTCGTTAGGTGTGACGGCTGTGACTTTTTTAAAGTCCCACTCGGGTTCCGCAGATGGGGTCCACTGATAGTTTTTGAACAGGTGCAGGCAAAAGACTTTGATCAGCTCTATAGATAGCGAGCGGCCAGGGCAGACGCGTTCATGGCCTTCACCATTCCAAGATAGAAGGTCTGAAAAGTCTCGGTCGATTGAAACGTCGTTTGGCTGGTCGTATCTGTCGCGATCGCGGTTGGCGTCGAAGATAGATCCTAGTAAGCGGGTGCCTTGATGGAAAGGGCATTTTTTTGTGCCAATTTCCGTCTGGCCGTCCGTCTGCGCTAGCTGACTAACAAAGCGCACGGGTGGATACAGCCGAGCTGTTTCTAGAATGACGCGGTGCAGTACGGTTGCCTGGCGCAGAGCATCGCCGTCAAGCGTTTCTCTATCGGCCCAAATGGTGTTTATTTCTGCGATCGCCTCGTTTCTAACCTCGTCATGCTTGCATAGCACGCCAATGACTGAGCCCAATAGGGCGCTAGTTCCAGCTGTTCCAGCGATATGAATCATATCGAAGAGACCGTTGGCTATTTCGTCAGGGCTGAGCGCGTAGTCTTTGCCTATTTCAAGATATTCTGGCCACCTGGAAGAACTTTGGTATAGCCGAATTGAGCGCTTGCGATGACGAACGCAAGGACTGGTCACAATCCACAGCAGATATCGGCTGATGAAGTGAGGCAAAGAGGCCAACGGTAAGCCTTTGATGTACGAGCGTGAAGCAGCGATTTCTTCTTTGAGCGGGGAGTATTGAAAGACCAGACGATGCAGCGTTTTGAGCATAAAGTCAGGTAGGTCATTGCCGATGTGCAACGCGCCTTTTTCTGCGGCCTCTGCTAGAAACTGTTCAACGTTCTGGCTTAAGAGTTCCGTTTCTGCAAAGGGATCGGGCAAGGCCTGCTTAAAGATCGCACGCACACCCGTATGTTTGGTGCCATTCATGCCCAGGCTGAGCGGCTGATTGAGCATGTAGCTGGACGCTAGAATTCGGATAATGCCTAAGTCGTTGCCTCGCAGCTGAGGTTCTGTTTGCATCAGCTGTTTTACCTGCTGGTGATCGGCGTGCATGATGGCATGATCAACCGCGAAATAGGTATTGCCAATCTCTTTTTTTCGGATGGCGAGAAAGTCTCGCCAGGCTCTGAGCATGATCAGGCCATCACTATAGTAGGCTTTCAGTCGAAGAAGCTTGCCGAGCGCTGTGTTGTATCCTACTTTTGAGAGCGATCGCGCAAGCTTCATCTGCTGCTTGTGACCTTTGCTCACTTTTTGAATGAGTTTTGTCTGTTCCATATTGGTAAAAGAGTCGTTGCTTCTGTACAGCTTTTTAGCGGTGGCGACGATCGAAAGGGGGGTGCTTAATAGCGAAATTTAGATGTTGATACCTAGATGTCAAGGTTTAGGTGTCAAGGCTTAGATATTGATGCCTAGATATTAATGCTTTGCGGAATGTTCGCTGGATGGAGGAAATCGTAAAAGGTGGGTCGTCTACAATTTCTCTCTTCAATAGTAATCTCTATCTTTTTAAGCTGTTGTTGAAATGCTTGGAGCAGTGGATTGACATCGGCATCTATGAAATACCCTTCTTCATAGGTTCCTAGCCGAGTGTAATACAAAGAGCCCAGTGGATAGGTCATGTTCATTTGTACTTCTGCCTGCTCTAGAGACGGCAGCAGGGCTAGATAGTCTTCTGCTGTTGCGTCTGTCGGTGAGGTGGGTGCGGGGCGATAGCCGGCAAGCGGCATGTTTGGCCCGTAGGTCATGTAGGTCGCCTGTGGGAAGTTGACGGCGGCGTGCTGAGCGCTGGCGGTGAAGATGATGAGGGTAATCGCATCGGTGAGATAGCTGCGCGTTCTGATGCGGGGCGTAGGGTCTTCGGGTGTGGTTTCGCCGACATCGGCCAACTTGCCGCCCTCGGATGAAAGGATTTCGGTTAGCCAGGCTTGTAGCTCATAGTCTTGAACAACCGTGTCGTCATCCGGGTAGTAGAGACTTAGATAGTCGCTTACCCACTGTTGAATGGCGTTCCAGATGAGGAGCGCGTCGTCACGGTAGGGATAATCTGGCAGCTGCTGCGGGTTGTCAACGCCTCGGCTAGCCAGTGTTTTGGGCAGCATGGAGTCGTTAAAGCTGAAGGGATAGCCCTGAATTCCTTTGGCGGTTAGTTTGAGTGATTCTTCTAGCTTGCCGCTTAAGACCTTATCGACGGTGCCACCCTTGTTGACTAAGCCTTTGATGGCTGAGTTGTTGATAAACATTGTGCCTTCGAAGTGGGGGCGAAGGAGAATGCCCAGTGGATGATTGGCGGCGAGCTGCCTGCGAGTTGCGATCGCAAACGGTTCTATCAATAAATGCGTTCTACCTAAGTGAGAAATTAGCTCGTGATAGTTGCCATCTGCAATTTGAACTGTGGTTTTGGCCATTAGCCAAGACCATTTTTGAGACTGTGGTGTGCCTGTGGGCGGCGGTGTGAAGATAGGATTGTCAGGCCCGGGCACTTGCTCGCATTGAATCGCGACGGGCACGAGCGATTTTTCGTTTTGCGGAACTGCGAAAAGAACCAGCGGAGAATAAAGATACTTTTGTGCTTTGGGAAAGTTGCTAGTTTTGACGTCTTGTAGCACCGCGTAATCGGCTAAATAAAGGCGTCCCTGCTCGCCAGCAGTTGCTAGTGAGTCTTGTTCACCCATCACGGCCTGAAACAGCGTTGCTGTGACCGGAAAGTTTCTTGGTAGCTCAGAAATTTGCTTGATCACTAATGGGTTGGGTCCGGCGACCCTTTGTGCGGCAAAGGCGCTGTCTTCATAGAAATCCTGGCTGATGCAAGGCAAGTAGATTAGCTGAAAGAGATTATCGTAAATTGCGAAAAGCGCTTTGTAGTCTCGGATACTGGATCCTGAGAGATTTAAGGGATTAGGGATAGCATCAGCGGTGGCTTTTTGAGCGATACGCTTGATACTGTCGTCTTTTTTAAGGTGTTTTTTATCTTTTTGAATGTCGGTTGCTAAGGTGGCTATGCGCTCTTCTACCAGGTCAATATTGCCTGCTTTGGCGTCAGCTTCGATGTTTTCTGACTTGGGCTGGCGACCCAGCGATCGCTCAATTTTTTGGACGATGGATAGCCCTTTTCTCAGCAGCGTGAGCCAGAATCCGGCCTGACTCTCGTCGTTTAGCAGTCTGTATAGCCCTACGGCGGTGAGCAAGCGCCAAACGAACAGTGGCCGTAATCCTCGTTCGTCAATGTCTTGTAGGCCTTGATTGGCTCTAATTCTTAACAGGAGTGAAATATTATCTCTTACCCAGGAAAACTTGTTCAGAGAATTTTCTTCTGTGGGTAGGCTGTTAGCCATTGCCACCCCCGGAAAGTTAGTGTAATTGTACTGGTACTGCTGACGTTGGGCTACCAGTAAATTTCTTCTTTCTTCTGGGTTAGGATCGTGTTGGGGTAGAGAGATAGTCATAGGGCTCTCGGTAATTATTTAGCAGTCGATGATATTTTTAGAGCAACTGTCGTCAGAAACCTTTAAGATTTTAGGAAATTCTTTAAGAGGCTAGCTGAATAAGCTGGCCTAGCTTAGTATGCAAGACAATGCTTCGCGTAAAAAGTACCCTCACGGGTCATTTTATGATCGTATTACATTCTATACTTCACCATCCGATAGCTTAGCTGTTGTGCTGGGCTTTTGGGCGTGCTCTCTTTAGTTACCTGAATTTGACTTAAGTTACCTTACATTCGAAAGCGCGTCCAAGGACTCTACCTTCGTCGTGACTCTCAATTGTCTGAACTGATTGGTTGCTTGCATTGTAGCGATTGCTACGGTAAGTGAGTTGCATGACTGTCTTCCTTTGATAAATGAGTAACATTGAGCGCTTAAATTGAGCGTTTAAGAAGTGCTCTCTTCTTTGCATTCTCTTGGCACATACACCTGCCCCATACACCCGACGAAATCACTTTATGCGCTAATCGAGAAAATCTAGGGAAGACCCTTTACAAAGTGTGACGACAAATTTTGCCTCGACCGACTCGATAATCATGATACGGCTGTGCTTGCACTGCGGTCGGCGCACAACAGTTCTATTGTATTCGTGGCTATCTATCTATCTTGAGAAAGCAGCGCTAACCTATGTTAGATGCGCTTAGCAGCGCCTTTACGGGACCCTGCCTATCCTGTTACTGCAGCCTGAGTAGTTACATTTTGTGATTTTATTATGTGCGCTGCATATTTATATTGTCTCTTCTGTATAGCTCTGAAGAGGAAGATAAATAGTTCGATACAGACACTATCTTCTCTTGTTAAAAACGATTGCTTTTGGCAAGAGAAGCTTTTGATAAGCACTGAATAAATACCGAGACAACAAAGCTCAATGACTTGTTATTCAGTACCTCTGATTGATTACTATTGTCTATCTCTGCATTACTCTACTACAACAGAAAAAGCTATGCTAGCTAACGAAATGAGTTCAAAGAATATCAGATACAGTAGCCCAGAATGTTTCAACAGTGTTGGAAAACCAATCAATGGAAATGTTCCCAAGCGTGTTCCTTCTGATACGAAACACGAGCCGTATTGGTTCGTTGGGCAACTAACTATGACATTTCCAAATCAAAAGAGCTACATCGGAACAGGTACAATCATTAAAGCTAAGAAAAAGGGACAAACGGGCCTGTACGTTCTCACCTGTGCTCACAATTTGTATGATGCCCGCGATGGCGGCAGGGCTGTAAAAGTCTCTTTTCAAAGAGGGCTAAATGGACAGACGCACCCTCCCTATCCTGCTGTAGAAGCAGACGACTGGTATTATCCTTCTGATTACCCTGATAATAGCATTTCAAAAGGTGTAGATATCAGTCAGCTCGGAGCAGAGCTCGTTAAACAAAGCAGGGCACTCGACTATGGACTTGTAAAGCTGAGAGAGAAGATAGATGTCGAAAATTGCCCGGAAATTATGGCTTTAGATGACCGAGCTCTTCAAGGCATTGATGTTGCTCTGATAGGACTATACGGCTGGGAGAATCAAGATGACAATATGTATGTTGGTCGGGGAAAAGTAGAGATCGTAAAGGATCAGCAGCTTGGATATCCGATTAGTACAGATCGCGGTGCTAGTGGAACAGCGGTGATGAGTGAGAAAGGCATTGTTGCTGTGCATACACACAGTGGTCTAGAGGGCGATGGAAACAACTATGGTCGTCGGATAACGAAAGAAGTTATCGCCCACGTTGAAAGCTGGCAAGATATGCAAAATGAGCAGGATGCTCTTAACTATAATGTAATCATGACTGACTCAGGCAAATGGCTACATGCGCCTGGATCGGACTTTCTATTTGCATTTCTTTTGGATGACTGGTCTCAAGACCTTAAAAACCAGGTGACAGCATCTTTTGAGGAAGCCTTGAAGATGACGTCAAAAATAAAGAGCGCAGTCTCGGAGACAAGTGGGGAAGATGTGGTAAATGGCCTATATCTCCTGAATCAAAAAGATATGACAAAAGCCATGAACAATATTCCTGGCATGGGACAATCGTCATCGGTCCAAAAGAACGAAAAGGCCAGTGGGCTAGCTGTGGAGATAAATAAGCAGTTCTTTACTGCCGTACTAGCCGGATTAGGCGGTGAAGTGGAACCGCTTCTGGTATATCTCACTCAGGAAATGGGGAAAGTTCAAGCCCAAGCAAGGAAACATACTTCTACAGAGAACTTTGGAACTGTGATAGGACTTATCTCAGTTATGCCAATACTGAATGTTCCAGTCACCTCTTTTAAGTATGTGTACTCGTTTAAGGAAACCCAATCATGGTTTGTTAAAGTGAATTGTGGCAGCGCTGAGAAATATTCCTTTGATTACTCTTACACTGTAGTTGATTACAACTACGAGAAATCATAGCGACTTGCTCAAAAATAACTACTGGAGACGATAGCTAGTCTAAAGTAGCCTGTAGCAGCATATGGTCAACTGAGTAAATCTTGATCATATGCTGCTGATTTTCAGTTTACTTTGTGTTTCTTCATGAGCCTTCAGCCGTATTGATAGCGGTGGTCTCTAAAATTTGGTCGTAGTTGAAGCGGGCTGTGAGATTTTTTAATTTATTTTGTAGTTCTGTTTGCTGAGGTGGAATTTCTGTGATGAGCTGATTGAGTTTTTCGCTATCTACTTGTAAGGCGGCTTCGTGGAGCGATCGCACCCACCCTTTCGGCATGGCCTGTAAGTCTTCTGTTGTCAGTAGTAGGGGCTGAGCTTCTGCTCGCTTTTCTAGGGCCTCTAGCAATTGAGTTAAGGCTTCTGTCTGTGCCGATAGGGTTGTGCTACCCGTTTCAATCTCTGCGAGCAATAGCACTTCGTTAATGATTGCTAGCAGCTGTTGGCCGCTGCGGTAAATGATATTGATATCGTTTTGTTGCTTTGCAGTGAGATTATTCTGGGTTTGTAGAAGCTGAGAAAACCCTAAGATGGCAGTTAGCGGCGTGCGCAGTTCGTGACTCATGCTGGCCAAAAAAACGCTTTTGGCTCGATCAGAGGCTTCAGCCTGCTCTTTGGCCTGGGCTAAGTCTATTGTTCTCTGTCGGACTTTCTCTTCGAGCGCTTCGTTGCTTTTTTCAAGCGCTACGAGAGAGTCTTGTAGCTGGCTGGCCATCTGGCCAAACGATTCAGCTAGTTTGTCGATTTCTTGAATTCCTTTCGCAAAGGTTTTACGTGCCAGCGAGTCTATTTTTTCAGTCTCTATTTCTGTTGTGAGAAGGGTTTGTAAGGGGCGGGTTTGAGCGCGGTGGGCGATTGCCTGGCTGATTTGATTGAGGGCCAGGATTGGCTGCGTAATACGCCGCGCCGTGAACCAGCCAATAAGTGAGGCTAGCAACAGCGAACCTACACACAGTAAGAGGGTTGTTTGGGTATTGGCTATGATGCTGTCCATAAATTCTGCTTCAGGAATTACTACGACCACTCGCCAATCGATACCTCTCTGGTCAGCAAAATGAGAAATTTGAACAAATTGTTTTTGGCCAGCGATTGACAGCGCTAGCTGCTCTGTTCCTTTAAACTTTTGCTCAGACGCTTTGGGATTGATCGCCTGAGCCGTTTGGCTGATGATAGGGTTGGGGCTAGCTGCTGCCTGAATTCGCTGAAGATCGCCAGCCGCGTCGCTTAGATAAGGCATTTCGCCAGTAGAGGTTGCTACCAGTAGACCTGCGCTATCCATGATGAAAGCCTGTCCTTGCTTGCCAATATCGACGCTGCTGAGGACTTGGCCGATGTCTTCAAGAGAAAAATCTGTTGCTACAACTCCTAACAGTTCGCTGCGATCGCTGTAGACCGGCAGCGCTGCACTCATGATCATTTGTTGCAGTTCCCAGGCTGGGTAAATGTCGGTCCAGACGGCGCTATCGGCGGTAACCGCGGCCTGGTACCAGGGGCGAAGGCGGGCGTCGTAGCCGCCGGTTTGGGTGCGGATAAGCTGGGTGCGATCGCCCTGAGCATCTAGGGCATAAAATCGTCCTTGAAAATCATCTACTGGCTCATTGACGACAGCATTGAGCTGATTTTCGGGCGATCGCGTGACGCCAATAAAGGCCCCTTCCGCCTGAGAGCCAAAGTAGAGCCAGGTAATGTAGTCTAAGACCTGATTCTGATGCCAGAGGTATTGTTCGCTATCGGTATTCTGGGTGCTAAGGGTGCCGCGGCGTACTGCGTCGGCGTTGATTTGATTGATTAGATGGGGGCGTTCGGCGTAGTCGCTAAGCTTGTCTTGAATTCGCTCTGAAACTTCGCTGCGCAGTTGAGAGGCTACCTGGTTAACGGCTCTTTGTCCGTTGCGCAGTGAGAAGTAGCCTGTGAGTCCAACCACTGCAAAAATTTGGACCAGGAAGGGGATGACCAGTACAGTCTGGAGCGATCGCCTGCCAGCAGTTGCAATGGATTTCTTTGCGGTGGGTTCTACTTCTCGTCGGCTTTTTGAACTCACTTGAAAATGTCTTGAAAATAAAATATACAGAGCAGCGTTGCTTTATCTACAACACGGACTCTATCAGTCAATCGAGAGGAACTCGGGAAGCTTGCTTTTAGGCTATTGAGTGAAAAATCTTCCCGGTTTATTCTCGATTGCTGACTAATCTTTTGTTTGCAAGCGGCGCAAACGGATCGCGCTTTTACGCTGCTTTTATATCTACTGCCACCAAGTCAGTCATCCACTGCTTAGCAATCTTGAAGAACCATTTTGTTCCTATCGATTTGCCTGCTTGATATGAATTGAGATTTAAGAGATCAATTCACCCTTTTTCTCATTCACGCTTTCTTCCATTCACGCTTTCTTTTTTAAGGATGTGACCTATGAAGCTCTATAGATATCAACTCCCTCAGCTTGATTTGCAAAATGAAAGCAAGCTATTTATTACCGACGGCGGTTTAGAGACCGATTTGATTTTTCTTCAGGGACTGCACCTGCCTGAGTTTGCTGCGTTTGTTTTACTAAATGATGCTGTGGGCAGCGTTGCCCTGCGGCGATATTTTGATAAATATGTGGCGATCGCACACAAGTACGGCACCGGGCTGGTGTTAGAGAGTCCTACCTGGAGAGCAAACTCTGACTGGGGTAAGCGCTTAGACTACGATGCTGAAGCACTATCCAAAATAAATTGGAAGGCGATTGACCTGATGCACTCTATTCGGCGTGAAGCAGAAACTACTGAGTGCCCAATGGTGGTTAGTGGGTGCGTTGGCCCGAGAGGTGACGGCTATAGTCCTGATACTCTGATGGATGCGCAAACGGCGCAACAGTATCATATGGCCCAGATAGTAGCCTTTGCGGATAGTGAGGCCGATATGGTGAGCGCTATTACGATGACCTACGCTGAGGAAGCGCTGGGTATAGCGTGGGCGGCGCAGGTAGCAGGAATGCCTGTTGTAATCTCTTTTACGGTAGAAACGGATGGTTGCTTGCCTTCTGGGCAATCGCTTCAGAGCGCGATTGAACAGGTTGATCGTGAGACTAACGGCGCTGTGGCCTACTATATGATTAACTGCGCTCACCCTACTCATTTTAAGTCTGTATTAGAAAAGGGCGGGGCGTGGACAGATCGAATTTATGGTGTTCGAGCAAATGCTTCTCAGCTAAGTCACGCAGAGTTAGACGAAGCCGAGACCTTGGATGATGGCAATCCGAAAGCGCTAGGCGCTGACTATGTAGGGCTCAAAGAACAGCTGCATAATCTAACCGTGCTAGGCGGATGCTGCGGTACAGACTATCGCCATATTGAAGCTATTTGCGAAGCCTACCTGCCCGCCTTGACGCTACCGCCTCAAGAACCCGCAGGTGCCAGTTTGGTTACGGACTATCGCAAAGAACAAACGCTTTTGGGCCGTTTCTTTCATCTGTAGAAAGTGCCTGAAAAATTTGCCTGAGCAATTACCTGCAAGGTTTGCTGAAACGATCTATAGCAGTTGCTCAGCAAACCTTGCAGAAAAACTGTATCGACTGCCGACTGTTCTATAGCATCTGCCGAGTTGCTCGGGGCCTAAGGCTTGCGCTGATCAGAAGCGTGCAAAGCAATCATTCTTCTAACGTTTTACAGGAGTCATCTTATGCCAGCCACTTCTCTCTCCTCTCTTTCTGTTGATCAATTGAACAAGCCTACGCTAAGTTTGGGATCGACCCATGCTGATGTCAGCGAGCTTCAGCAGCTGTTGGGTCACTATGTGAGCAGTCCGATGGTGTCTGGTGGTGTTTTCAATTCTTTAACAGAGTATACGGTTCGTCGTTTTCAGTACCGAATGTTTTTGGCTCAAGACGGTATTGTGGGTCCAAAAACATGGCGAGCTTTGTATACGGGTGCGCCAGTTGACATGCCTGTTTTGCAGGTAGGCAGCCGAGGCGAGCCTGTCATTTTATTACAAGAAACGCTTTCTGTTGCCGGATTTGGTGTGCCCAGCGGCGACGATTTGTTTGATCAAACGATGGTTCGGCAAAATGTTGCTTTTTTTCAAGACCGTCACGGTTTGGTTGTGGATGCAATTGTGGGGCAAAAGACCTGGCATGCGCTGAGCAAAACGCGATTAGAAGATTTTACGACTGTTGGTACGATTGATAGCTTTGAAGTGAATACAGACCACAAGCTGCACGCCCATAAAATAAACAGCCTGGCAGTTGAGCCTGTGGTGCCAGGACGGCATCACAACCGGCAGATTGCGACAGCGAGTACCGATACCACGGTCCGTCTTTGGCGAAGCGCCGGCGATCCGGTAAAGCCGATTTATTTCGGCGATCGCGGCTCTGTCAGCAGCGTGGTGTTTCACCCAACTCAACCTCAGCTAATTAGCGGCACGTTCGGGGGAACTGTGCGTATCTCTGACTATTCGGCTCAGACGCTGTTGACCTTTCCAGCCCGAGGTGGCAGTGTGATGGCTTTGGCCGTGGATTCTGCGGGCCGCTACGTGGTGACAGCGAATGGTGATAATGCGCTGCGACTGTTCAATTTAAAGGGAGATTTGTTGCGTGAGCTGATGCCGCCACGACCGGGTGCAGGCGGTATGCGGAGCGTCTCGATGAGTGCCAGCGGGCAGCTGGCGACGGCAAGCCATCAAAGTGGCGCAAATCTATGGGAAAATCCGCTGAACCCCGATGCGCCTGTGAGCAATATCTCTAGTTCTCGTTCGGCCAATGTGGTTTGTTTTAATCCTGAGGGTTCTAAACTCGCTGTGGCACGTGGCCCCTGGCTACAAATTTATAGCAATCAGCTGCATGCGCTAGCGGCTACTCGGTGTCCTGCTTTGATTACGGCGCTGTCGTTTAGTCAGTCAGGTCGATACTTGGCGATGGGCTGTTTGGATCATCGGGTGTATGTATTGGACTTGCAGGCGAACAGTGGAGCTGGAGAGATTGTATTTGAACTAGAAGGGCATCAGGCACCTGTGAGTGCGGTTGCCTTTAGCCGACAGCCTGAGTTTACGTTTCACAGCGCGGATGTGACTGGTCGGCTGATCACCTGGGGGATTCGGAAGGGGATTCGGAAGGGAATTCGGAAAGGCGGGTTGAATTAGGTTGGATAGCAGGCTGAGGGCAATGCGAGATTACAGTCCAATGCGAGATAAAAGCTCTGGCTGGCCGGTGAAGGCTACTCGCAGGTGGAACAGCTCACCAGCTTCGTTGTCTTTAGCGATCGCTTGCCCTTCGCGAGCAGTAGAGATTAGTAGCTGGTGATAGTCTGCGCCACCAAAAGCAACACAGCTGACTTTGGGCGTTGGGAGATCGATGCGCAGCACTTCTTGCCCTTCTGGACTGTAGCGATAGACTGCGCTGCCATTCCATCTGGCTGACCAAATGTATCCCTCGCTATCTACGGTCATGCCGTCCGGTACGCCTTTGTCTGTTGGTATTTTGATTAGGGACTGCTGATTGCTGATATGGCCAGTTGCCCGGTCGTAGTCGAAGCGGAAGATAGCGTGCTGGTCGGAGTCGGTGAGATAAAAGTACCGGTAGTCCAAGCTAAATCCCATGCCGTTAGGGACTAGCAGACCTTGAAGAATCTCTTGTATGGAGCCGTCTGGATCGATGCGATAGAGTCGGCCTTTTATGTTGTCTTTGGCCATGGTTCCAGAGAATACTCTACCTTCTGGATCGGCGATCGCATCGTTAAATCTCGTTCCCTTCACCTCAGCAATTTCTTCTACAACGCTCGTTACTTTTCCCTCGCGCCAAGTCTCTACTGTTCCATTGGTTTTAAGTAGCAGCAGCGATCCGTCAGCTTGAATGGTAAAGCCGCCGACCGGTTCTCCTGTATAGATTTGTTCGTAGTCTTTTGCAGCATTCTTCGGAGTAGGGTCGTAGCGAAAGAGTCTGCCGTTGGGAATATCTGTCCAATAAACTAGACCGTGCTGCTGGTGCCAAAGCGGATTTTCGGCGTTGTGGTTGTGAGCGTTCACCAGTACAGAAGGCGTCTGGGATGTCATATGTTTGTCTCCGCTGATCAAAGTTGAGTGGGCCGACATGAGTGCAGAATGACGGATCGCGGCTAGCCTTTGCTCTCTCTACAGAAGTATTCTGCCTTCAAAGAAAGCATTGCAGAAACGTCTCTGAAGTCAGTCCCTGCTGAGTTCTACTGTAAAATAGCAATGGTGCTAGAACAAAAGTTCTCTTTTCGATGGTTTGAGTCAAGCGTTTGACTCGTCGGTTTGAGCGGTGTGCAAATAGACTATGGTGAACGATCTGTCTGCGACGAAGCAGGCGCTGCTGGCGATTAAGACGCTACAGGCAAAACTAAAGGCACTGGAGTCGGCTCATGAAAAGCTTTTGTATGAGCCGATTGCAGTTGTTGGTATGAGCTGCCGACTGCCTGGGAAAGCGGATTCGCCGGAGAGCTTTTGGCAGCTGTTGCAGCGAAAAGGTGATGCGATCGCCCCCACGCCCAAGGACCGCTGGCCAATAGAGAAATACTATGACGCAGACGCTGCAGCACCGGGCAAGATGGTGTCTGCTGAGGGCGGTTTTATTCCTCACCTGTACGATTTTGACGCTGCTTTTTTTCGCATTTCACCCCGCGAGGCTGTTTCTCTCGATCCTCAGCAGCGCTTAGCTTTAGAGCTAGGGTGGGAGGCTTTAGAACACGCGGCGATCGCACCAGATTCTTTGGCTGAGGGCACCGGGAAATCTACCGGCGAGTTTTTGGGGATTAGCAGTATCGATCACTGGCAGCAGGTGCTAGCACAGCCGACTGATTCGATTGACGCTTACCTGGCAACGGGCAACACCCATAGCGTTGCTGCGGGCCGGCTGTCTTATCTGCTAGGGGTGAACGGGCCTAGCCTGGCAATTGATACGGCCTGCTCTTCGTCTCTGGTGGCGGTGCATTTAGCCTGCCAGAGCCTGCGTCAACAGGCTTGCGATGCGGCGCTAGCTGGTGGGGTGAATCGCATACTTACCCCGGCGGCGAGTATTAATTTTTCGAAGGCAAATATGCTGGCGGCAGACGGTCGCTGCCGGACGTTTGACCAGGCTGCCAGTGGGTTTGGCCGGGCGGAAGGCGGTGGCATGGTGGTGCTAAAGCGGCTGAGTGATGCGCAGGCGGCAGGCGATCGCATTCACGCAGTAATTTTAGGATCGGCGACCAACCATAACGGTCGCACCAACGGTTTGACTGCGCCCAGTAGAACGGCTCAGGTGACAGTGATTCGTCAGGCATTAGCGGCTAGCCGCATTGAGCCAGTGGCGGTGAGCTACGTGGAGACGCATGGCACGGGAACTGCTTTGGGTGACCCCATTGAGATTGGTGCGTTGGGCGATGTGTTCGGTGAGCGTAAGGGGCCTGTAGTGCCCGTAGTATTGGGAGCGGTGAAAACGAACATTGGTCATGCTGAAGCGGCGGCAGGTGTGGCTGGTCTAATTAAGGCTGTGCTGGCGATTGACAAACTGCAAATTCCGGCGAATTTGCATTTAGATCAGCCAAACTCTCATATTGCGTGGAATGATTTGCCTTTTCAGCTGCCTGTGGAGTCGATGCCTTGGCCGTCAACCGATACTGCACCGACCGCTGGTGTGAGTGCGTTTGGTTTTAGTGGTACGAACGCTCATTTAATCCTTCAATCGCCTCCGTCTGAGGCTGGGGTTGATTCTAATATTTATGGACAGCGCTCAGCGGCTGAGAAAAGCTATCTTTTTCCACTGTCAGCCCGGTCGCCCGCTGCGCTCAATCAGCTATCTGCGAGATACGCTCAGTATTTGGCGGCTTATGCTGAGGTTGATTTGGCGGATGTTTGCTATACGGCTGGGGTGGGGCGCTCGCACTTCTCCTGTCGATTGGCAATTGTCGTGACTTCGACTGCTGAACTTCGACAGAGTCTGATCGATACGCTGGCTGGGCGCTCACCTTCCAATGGTTGGTCAAACTGTTGGCAAAGTGCCGAGCGATTGCAGACTATGGGGTCTGCAGAAGCGATTCCAGAGAAGCTTAAAGCTTGTGCGATCGCCTATGTTCAAGGTGAGCGGGTTGACTGGTCAGCCCTTTATTCTGCTGGGCAATACCGAAAACTGGCGCTACCGACCTATCCCTTTCAGCGTCAGTATTATGGTCCTGCTACGGCGGGCCCTACGGCAGCAGCCGAAAAATAGAGATTTTCCATATCATAAAAACACGCCTCAGTGTCAGGACAATGTGCAGATTTACTTGAGTATGAATTAACTTGAGTTGCTGGTTTCCCTCTGCCAAAATGGTGCTTTGAATTGAGCATATTTGTCGCTATCTGTGAGGTTTGTTGCGTTTATGCCTTCTCGTTTCTTTGCTAAGCATGTTCGGTCCTGGGGTAAAGCGGCAGCGCTAGCGATTGCCCTGGCTACACCAATTGCAACAGCGTCTGCTCAGACGCCTGAACCCGCTGACGCTTCAGCTGAGCAGCCGGTTGCAGCAGAGTCGGTACAGACGGTGTTTGCCGAACTTTCTGAGCAGGACCAGGCGACTTTGAGCGCCGGGCAGGTGACTGTTGATGCAAAGCGGGCGGGTGATAAAGGGCAGTTTATTGCGCGGGTGCTGATTGAGGCACCGACTGAAACGGCCTGGGACGTGCTGACTGACTATGACAACTTTGAGCAGTTTTTGCCGAATGTAGAAGATAGTGAGCTGCTAGAGTCGAACGGCGATGAGCAAGTCTTTCAGCAGATGAACGTGATTTCTGTGGTGCCTGGCGTGCTGGATATTCGCAGTCAGGTGAAAATTTCCTCGGTGGAAAGTTCTCCGGAGCGGGTTGATTTTAATCTGGTAGAGGGCGATTTGAAGCTGCTGCAAGGCGTTTGGTCTTTGGTGCCTGTGACGGGTGAAGACGGCAGTGAAACGGATAAAGTGCTGATTACGCATCAGGTGGATATCGATCCGGGTGAAAGCTCTCCGAGAGGATTGTTCTTTAGTACGTATCGGCTGGTGTTAGAAGATTCTTTGGTTGCGGCGAAAGCAGAAACTGAGCGGCGAGCAGCGCAGTAGGTTGTGGCCACAGAACAGACTGTAGAACAGGCCGTAGCTCAGAGCGCTAGATCGCATAGCATTATTACGGGCGGCTCTAGTGGGATTGGAAAAGCGATCGCGCTCAACCTTGCCAGGCAGGGCGCGAATGTTTCTATTTTGGCGAGGGGTGAAGAGAGATTACTGCAAGCAAAGGCGGAGATTGAGCAGGCTAGAAAGTCGGCTGCGCAGACGGTGTTGGCTCTGCGGGTGGATGTGAGCGATCGCGCCCAAGTCGAGACAACGATTGAGGATGCTATTGACCGGCTAGGACCCCCTGCTCAGCTCATTACCTGTGCGGGTATTGCCCATCCGGGTCACTTTCAGGAGCTGCCTGTTGAGATGTTTGAGAAAACGATGGCTGTTAATTACTTTGGCACGCTTTACGCTATTCGGGCGGTCTTGCCTGCGATGAAACAACAGAGCTCGGGACAAATTGGCATACTCTCTTCGGGCGCTGGGCTGATTGGCTTGTATGGCTATAGTGCCTACGGCTCAAGTAAATTTGCAGTTAGGGGCCTGGCAGAATCTTTACGGGCTGAGTTGAAGCCTCTGGGTATTCAAGTCTCTATCGCTTACCCACCAGATACAAACACGCCTCAGCTGGAAGTAGAGAATAAAACGAAGCCTGCTGCGACTAAAGAGATCACCGCGACCGCTATGCTTTGGCAGCCAGAGGCGGTTGCACAGGTCATTTTAGACGGGATGGCTAAAGGCCGATTTGAGCAATCGCCTGGCTAAGAAATGGGTGTACTTATTCGTTTCCACAGCTTGAATTCTCCGGTGCTAAACCGATATTTTGATGGTATTGTGGCTCGATTTCCCTCTGTTTAAGCATCCTGTTTAAGCGAGCTGACTAATCTGAGAGACTTCGGATTCAGAGAGTGTGATTGAGCTTGCTTTCATGTTGTCTTCTAAGTGAGCGACTGTAGTTGTTCCAGGAATTAGAATGATATTGGGCGCACGGTGCAGCAGCCAAGCGAGTGCGATTTGAGTTGTGCTAGCGTCATGCTGTTGGGCAATCTCTAGAATCATTCCTTTGGCTTCAGTTAAGGGAGTGCCTCGTTTCAGCGGATTAGCGCCCAGAGAGCCGTGTGGAATGAAAGCAATGTTTTGCTCAGTGCAGTAGTCTAAGGTCGCTTTGTGCGTGCGATCGCTCAAACTAAACCGATTTTGAACAGAGGCAATTGAGACGATTCCTTGCGCCTCTTTCAACTGTTCTAACGTCACATTAGAAAGTCCAATATGTCGAACTTTGCCTGCTTGTTGTAGTGCTGCCAGCGTTTGAACTGACTTAGCAAAAGGAACTTTAGGGTCGGGGCGATGGAGTTGATAGAGGTCAATTTTCTCTAGCTTCAGCCGTTGCAGGCTACCTTCAATCCCGCGTCGTAAGTTGTCAGGGCTAGCGTCTGCTTGAATATTGCCAGGAGCGGGCTTGAAGATACCTCCTTTAGTCGCAACAACCAAATTCTTTGTATACGGAGAAAGCGCATCGGCAATGATATCTTCGTTATCGCCAGGGCCATAGGCTTCAGCCGTATCTATAAAATTGACGCCTAGCTCGACGGCTCTGCGCAGTAGCGCTTTACCGCCTTCCCAATCGGCGTAGGGGCCGAAGTTGCTAGGCTGTCCGGTTAATCGCATTGCGCCGTAGCCAAGACGATTGACGGTTAAATCACCACCGATAGCGAATGTTTTTGGTGTTGGTTGAGTAGAAGTAGTTGTGTTCATCTTGACTGAGTACCTTGTACTGATGAGAAATGAGCTGTGGTCTTTGGCATCGCGAAATGTTTGAAACAGCGATAGAAACATCTCTTCGCTGTTGCGTATGAATCAACTATGGCAGTAACATTGGATATTTGGTAGACGAGTGATAAAAATAGTAGTTATACAGAAAGCGTATGAGCAAATCGCTTGATCGATTAACGCTGCTACAGACGTTTGTACAGATTGCTGATGCAGGCAGTATCAGTGGGGCTGCTCGCGCGCTAGGGTTGTCTCAGCCCTCTGTTAGCCGTCAGCTTGCAGCGTTAGAATCTCGCTTTAAGTCGCAGCTAATGCGCCGCACGACACACGATCTTTCCCTGACGGTGGCAGGCGCTGAGCTGCTAGCCGATGCCCGTCAGTTGCTAGATGAATGGGAAGCACCCGAAGACAAGCACCTAGAAGCAAAAGATGTGATGCGAGGCCGCTTGAAAGTTGTTGCCCCTATTGCTTTAGGGCAGCTGCATTTACTCGATAGGGTACTTGAGTTCCAACAACAGTATCCAGCTATTTCGCTTTCTTGGCAGCTAGAAGACGGCGATATTCGTTTTGCTGAGCTTGGCTGCGACTGCTGGATAAAAATTGGTTCGATTTTGGATAATTCGCTGGCAGTAGAACCGTTGGGCCAGGTTGAGCGTATGGTTGTGGCGGCTCCAGCACTGCTTGACGCTTACGGAAAGATCAGCTTACCGACTGATCTGAAAAAGTTTTCTTGTGTGGCGCTGTCTCCGTTTGAGGGCGATCGCATTCCACTGGAAAACATAAAAGGAAAAACAAAAGGAAAAACGGTTGTTGTCTCACCACCGGTAAGAATGGTGACGAACAATATTTTTACTATTCGTCAGGCTACGTTGGCAGGTCTCGGTTTTTCGGTGATGCCGCGCTGGTTTGTAGAACAAGAATTGGAACAGCAACAGCTTGTAGACATTCTTCCAAAGTGGCGTGCACCAAGCCTGACCATCAATGTAGCATCCCTGCCAGGACGACATCGCCCTCGTAGACTACAGAGCTTCTTAGCTGTACTCAGAGAAGCAGTTCCCCAAATTCCAGGTGTTGTCTAGTAAGGCCACTTTGCTGTTCTCGTTCTATGTTTTCTTACTTCAACTTTACTTGACGGATGGATAGATCTAGCAGCTGCATTGGATGCTTGAGGTCGATAGTTTTACCTTGCTTCTCTAGGGCCTGCTTAATTTGTAAAGAACAGCCTGGATTAGAAGAGGCAATAAGCGCAGCGCTTGTGTTAGTTAAGCTAGTGGCTTTCATCTGGCCTAGCTCTTCTGCAATTTCTGGCTGGAGCATGTTGTATACGCCTGCACTGCCGCAGCATAGGGCCGCGTCCATCGGTTCTCTTAAGGTTAATCCAGGAATTTGTTCTAGTAGCTGACGGGGCTGACGACTGATCTTTTGCCCGTGTAGAAGGTGACAGGCATCCTGATACACCGCTACAAGCGGATCTGTTTGTAGCGGATGTAGCTTGGCGCTCAGCCCTACTTCAGCTAAGAACTCTTGCACATCGCGTACTTTGCTGGCGAAGGCCTGAGCGCGTTCTGCGTATGCAGGGTCATCTGCCAAAATATGGCCGTATTCTTTCAGTGTGTGGCCACAGCCAGCGGCGTTGATAATGACATAGTCTACGCCAGTGTCTTCAAAGCTGTCGATCATTTGACGGGCGAGTGCCTGAGCCTGCTGGGTTTCTCCCTGGTGTTCGGGCAGCGCAGAACAACAGCCTTGCGATCTAGGAACAACAATCTCGCAGCCGTTAGCACTCAGAACACGGGCGGTGGCTTCGTTGACGCCTGAGAAAAATACGCGCTGCACGCAGCCAAGAATCATGCCAACCCGGTAGCGCTTTTCACCCTGAGCCGGAATCTCTTCGGGTAGGTTGTCGGAGAAACAGCTGGCAGTGACAGGGGGTAGTAGGCTTTCCATCGCTGCTAAGTTGGGAGAGAGGCGCTTGAGTAAGCCGGTGGATTGAACAAGCTTGGAGATGCCGAGCTTTTGGTAGAGGGCTAGGGGGGTAAGCAGCAGGCGAATTCGATCGGGGTAGGGGAAAAGGGATAAGATGAGCTGACGAATAGCGTTTTGGGGCCTGGCGCGGCTGTAGTTGCGTTGAATGTGAGGGCGAACGCTGGAGATGAGTTTGTCGTATTGGACGCCGGAGGGGCAGGCGGTGGTGCAGGCGAGGCAGCCCAGGCAGCTATCGAAATGTTTTATGGAGGTGGGGGAAAGAGGAGCTTCGCCTTTGTTGATGGCGTCCATCAGGTAGATACGGCCTCTAGGAGAGTCGTTTTCTTTGCCAATGACCCGGTAGCTGGGACAGGTAGGTAGGCAAAAGCCGCAGTGAACGCAGGCGTCGATGAGTGATTGCTCTGGCGGTTGGGTGCTGTCGAATGTCAATCCGCTGTTGTGCTGCTGTGCGATCGCTTCAGTTGCTGTGTCGTTAGAGCTGAGACTGGTGTTGAGCTTAAGCGGGCTGTTGGTCGGTGACATATTCTTTTGACAAGATTGCTTTCGACAAGATTGCACATTTCTTAGCTTACCGCTTGTGAGCTGAGGGATAGCGACCTGTTGATACTTTTATCCTATGCGGGTGATAGGTATATGTCTGGTTAGTCGGTCATTTTCCGCTGGTCATTTGTCTTAAAAATTGGTTTTTGTTGTTGATTGCTAAGAAGCCGCCTATTTCTTCTAACTTGTTTTCGGAATGCTATGGTTTGACGCTGTAGCTCTAGAGACAAAAGGGTTAGACCCGACAGGTCGCATCAAAAAACGTTAGATTAAATCACCTAAAAATCGTTACTCTCTATGAATCAGGAATCTTTAAACCAAGAGCCTCTGAATCAAGCACCCGCCTTAAATCAAGTCCCTTTGGGTCAAGAGGCCTTGGAACTGAGGCGTAAGCGAGGAAACTTAAATCATTTTGCGGTTTTGATTCGGCTGTTGCGCGATCGCAGAACCTTTTTAGATGAGGTGCGCAATGAAGTAAAGCTCAACCGCAAAATATCAGCGCTGCTGGTGGCCAGCAGCTGTTTTTTTGCCGTGTACGGTGCCATTGTTGGCACCTACAGCGGTGGCCTACAAATTATTTCCTCGGCCATTAAGCTACCGGCGCTTTACCTGATCACGCTGATGATCTGTGTGCCGACGCTTTATTTCTTCGATATTCTCTTTGGCTCAAAGCTGAACTTTAAGCAGTATGTGGTGATGGCGCTGACTTCGGTGGCGATTATCAGCGTTTTGCTGTTTAGCTTTGCTCCGGTGATTCTCTTCTTCTTAATCTCTATTCAAGACTACAACTTTTTCTTACTGCTAAATGTGCTGGTGATGGGGTTGACCGGCTGTGTTGGCGTGCGCTTGTTTTACAAGGGCATGGTCGATATGGCAGGACCAGACGGCTTTGAGCAAAAGCTAAGACTGAAGCTATTGCAGGGCTGGGTTGTGCTTTACGGGCTAGTGGGTTCTCAGCTAGGTTGGACGCTGCGACCCTTTTTCGGTGCGGATAACGAGGTGTTCCAAATTTTTAGGCCGGAAATCGACGGTAACTTTTACGCTAAGGTTTTCCAGACGATCGCTTCTATGCTGGGCTTCTAGGTATCGGCGAACTGTAATGACAAATTTGGATAGCTTAAGAATTACAGAGCGAGACCTGGACGAGATCACTGGCCTGGATATTGGCGCGGTGAATATGGGCTGGGCCTATCGTCAGGCCGCATTTGCGCCCGCTGCGCGACTCTCTTTTTTGGGAGAGCAGCTGCTAACACTGTGCGTGGCATCCATTTTTTGCCTGCCCGTAACGCTGCTGCTGGCTCGCTCTGTCAGTGGTAACAATGCGGCGGCGGTTTGGCGGTGGCTACCGTTTGGTGTGGTGGGTGCGATCGCGCTGACACTCTTTTGGGCGCTTTACCGCTGGCGTGCAGGTAAGCGGCTGATTACGCTCAGCCATCTACTCGATGATATTGATCGATTCAATGAGATGGTCGCAGCTGTTGAGATCTTAGAAGAGCTAGGCGCTGCGAAAAACAGTCGGTTGAATTTAGAAAATCGAGATGAGGTGATTGAGGCGCTACATCTAACTCGTGAGAGCTTAATCTGCGGCCTGATGACTGAAAAAGTGATGCGCAAGCATCAGCAGTTTATCTCTAGAAAGCAGGAGATGTTTTCGAGCATAGAGAAAAACCTGGCGATGCTACAGCGAATTCAGGTAGGCGACGAAGCCAGTGAATACAGCCGACTGCTCAACGAAGCGATTCAAATAGGCACCAGCGTACATAAGGAGCTAAGCGGATATTGAGTGTTACGCTCGCGCTGCTAACGCTCTTGTAGGCTGCGAGGGTCTAGAGCGTCTCGCAGACCGTCTCCTAGCAGGTTAAAAGAGAGGACGGTGATAACAATGAGGGCGGCAGGCGGCCATACCAGCCAGGGATTGAGCACCAAAATGGACGCGTTGGTTCCGGCTGAAAGCATGTTGCCCCAAGACGGATCGGGTTCTTGAATGCCGAGGCCGATGAGGCTGAGAACAGCTTCTGAGACGATGTAGCTAGGAATGGAAAGGGTTGCGGCAATGATGACGTACGTTGCCGTTTGCGGCAGGATATGGCGGGTAATGATGTGCAGGCTACGACCGCCCATAGACTGAGAGGCCTGCACAAAGGTGCGCTCTTTGAGTGAGAGTACTTCGCCCCGAATAACGCGAGCAAGTCCGGCCCAGCCAATAAACGAAATAATCAGAATAATCAGTAAGAAGCGCTGAGAGCTGTCTAGCTCGGGGGGCAAGATGACGCCCAAGGAAATCAGCAGGTAAAGCGACGGAATGGTCATAATGACTTCGACGAGCCGCATCAAGACAGAATCGACGATGCCACCGAAGTAGCCAGAGATACCCCCAACGAGTAAGCCCAGTGGAAACGAAATGGTGATCCCAATGAGGCCAATACTAAGACTAATACGACCCCCGTGGACCAGACGGCTGAAGACATCACGAGCGGCGTTATCCGTACCAAACAGGTTGAAGTAGGCAGGCGTTGTTTCTACTGCGCTGAGTTCTTCTCCGCTGGGTTCTTCTCCGGGGGATGGCTCAACCTGTACCAAAATGTCGCTGTCAGCGGCTTGTGGGTCTTCTGGATCTTGGTCGGCATCAATGGGCTCAGGGGTTGCGGCTCCGACGGTGCCAAACAGATGCCGACTCATGGGGATGACTGAGAGCAGCTCGTAATCCGCCAGCTCGATTACGCCGTCAAAGGAGAATCCAGTGAAGTAGGG
>CALDSK010000246.1 GCA_937911865.1 uncultured Synechococcus sp. | reverse complement strand
TCCTACTTTTGCGTTAAAATCTCCGTTCACCATGATCACTTTTGTTGACAGCTTGGGTCTTCCTCTATATGGATTGTATAGATTTCATCTATATTCAGCTTTCTGTATTTGGGCTGTATTTGGCTCTTCGCTGAGCGATTGAAGGAGCATAGTGTCTGAAGGGACGTAGTGTCGTCGCCAGCGTCAAGGAAAAAGGTATGCGTATAGACAGCTAGTAGATAGTTAGTCGGAGGCAACAGCAGTGGCGATCGCACCGCCGCCCTCAGTGCCCGCTGACCCTGCGCGGCTGCCTACTGGTTCGGATGAGCGCTGGTTACCGTTGCTGTCAATAGCAAGGCGATTGCAAGGAATCGTGTCTGAAAGAATAGCACTGGCCATCATGCCGGTATGAATTTCTAAATTAGCGGCCGGTGGCGTCTCGAACAGTAAACGCTGACCGGGGAAGACAACCCGCTCAAAGTACCAGTCTGCAATATTCGTAATCCGTGCAATTTGAATTTTGCTCGTGACATTCACATAGCAGCACAGAACAACATCGGCGGGATCTTCAGACGGTAGGGGATCTAAAATTTGAGCCATGGTTTAGGACGAGAAGAAACGGTCTGTGAGACTGGATTGTTAAAAGAGCTGATACTGCGAGGCTAACACTTGAAAAAGTGGACGACTGTAAAAACGACTACCAAGCTTAACCATTGTGGGGATCGCCACACATTCAGGCTTTCACTGCGAGATCGCTGTGGGGTACGGCGCGCCGCCACACAGCAAGGCCATCTCGTTAGCTCAGTAACTTAGCACGCACACACTTTAATGTCAGATCATTAATGTCAGATCCTAGTGTCAGACTTACGCACTTACTACCCAGTGGCTTAGAAGATGGTTCTGATTGATTCGGATTCTCATTATTATCCTCATGAGCATTCATTGGCCTCTGTCAATAGTGGCTATTTTTGAACGTTTTCAGAAAACTATTGCTACATAAAGCTATAAAGCGTCATAAAAATTTGCGCTTTTAGTAGCCCAGCTAACTGAACCATACGAACCGGTGCAGTGGGTTGAAGTTCTCTATATTAAACACAGCCTAAATTCTTTGCAGAAACGTTGATTTAGCGAGGACGCTCTGTGTTGTCAGTGCTATCGTAAAGATATATGAAAAACCTGAGAGCGCTCTTAACAACTTTTGAGCGACCTTCTTGCGCTGTTTTTTGACCCCTGCTTCCATCGCCTTCACGCTATGAATGATTTTGCGAGTGATTTTGCTAAAGAGAGCCTTGGTCAACGCGTTCTTTATGTTCGTCTTCCGTGCAATCCAATTTTCCCGATTGGCGTGGTGTACCTCGCTGACCACGTGCACAAGTGCTTCCCGGATGTAGAGCAGCAAATTTTTGATATGGGGACGGTCCCCCCACTTGATTTTACGGCTGTGTTGGATGCTCGCATTGATAGCTTTCAGCCAACCGTTCTGGTTTTCTCTTGGCGGGACATTCAAATTTATGCGCCTGTCGGCGGGCGGGGCGGTAACCCGCTGCAAAATGCGTTTGAATTTGCTTACGCGCCCAATCCGCTTGTCCGGCTGCGAGGGGCTGTGGGCGGTGCGCGGATGACAGCGACTTACCTTGCAGAGCTGCGGCGCAACGAAAAGCTAGTAAAGCGCGGCTTGAAACGAGCGAGAAGATATCAGCCCGATGCCAAAGTGGTGGTTGGTGGCGGTGCGGTGAGCGTATTTTATGAGCAGATGCCACAGATGCTGCCAGATGGGGCAATTGTCTCGGTAGGTGAAGGCGAAACGCTAATGGAGAAGCTGCTGCGCGGTGAAGACTTTAGTAGCGAACGCTGCTATGTCGTTGGCGAACAGCCCAGAGAACGGTTGATCCACGAGCAGCCCGTACCGATTGAAAAGTCAGCTTGCGACTACGACTACATTCAGGCAATGTGGCCTGAGTTTGAATACTATCTGCAAGAGCAGGACTTCTATATTGGAGTGCAGACTAAGCGCGGCTGTCCGCATAACTGCTGCTATTGCGTATATACCGTTGTAGAAGGTAAGCAGGTCCGCATTAACCCTGCTGATGAAGTCGTCAAAGAAATGCGTCAGCTGTATGACCGGGGGATTCGCAAGTTCTGGTTTACCGATGCGCAATTTATTCCGGCTAAGCGCTACATCGACGATGCGATTGAGCTGCTGGAGAAAATTCAGGCCTCTGGCATGACTGATATCAACTGGGCGGCGTATATTCGGGCAGATAATCTGACCCCGCGCCTGTGCGAGCTGATGGTGGCGACTGGCATGAACTATTTCGAAATTGGCATTACCAGCGGTTCACAAGAGCTGGTGCGCAAAATGCGAATGGGCTACAACCTGAAGACTGTGCTCCAGAACTGCCGCGACCTTAAAGCTGCTGGATTCGATGATTTTGTATCGGTGAACTACTCGTTCAACGTCATTGATGAGTGCGATGAAACCATTCGGCAAACCATTGCGTACCACCGAGAGCTAGAGGCAATTTTTGGGGTAGATAAGGTAGAGCCAGCGATTTTCTTTATTGGTTTACAGCCCCACACGCACCTAGAGGAATATGCCTTTAAACACAACATCTTGAAGCGGGGCTATAACCCGCTGGCGATTTATCTGCCCTGGGTGGCACTGAAATTGTTATGGAATCCCGGTAAGTTAGGTGAGTTCTTTGGGGATGTGTGCCTTGAAGCAATGCGCACTAACCCGAATGACTTTGGCCGAGAAGTGATGGCAATTCTAGAAGCTCGGCTAGGTAAGGCACCTCTCTCGGAGGCCTTAAGCGCTCCTGTTAAACCAGCAACCCGTGTCTTAGCTGATGTATCATCGTAGACATTAGGTTTAGTTTTCGGTCATCTTTTTATTTCTCTTACAACTTTTCTCTTACAACTAAGGTTTTAGTAGCAGCATGTTGGCGGGCTCCATTCTTCACAAACTTGTACGCGATCGCCAGAATGTCGATTCTTCTGAAGAAGGCACAGACAAAGACGGCGGTTCAGGAGATAGTTCGGGGCGCACGCCGCTGAACTTTGGGGTGTATTACAAGAATACGCTGGTCGCTTTGTGTCATGCCCTAGAAGACGCTGTACTGGCTACTAAAACGTCGCCGCTGATGGTAACCGCTTTTCAGAAGGGCAAGTGGTATTTGCAAGAGGCCGATCGCTACGCTGATTTAGCTGACACTGCTGAAAGAATCGTGATTCTGGCCGCGCCAGGCGCAGGGTTTCGCGAGCATCCTACCGGTGATCGAGACAATGTATCGCTCGTGGATCTAAATACAGATGATCCGGTCGCGGAAGAATGGCATCTGATGATTATGGGCTCTACTTATAGTGCCATGGTGCTGTGTCAGGAGCTAACGGATGAAGAGTACGGGCCTCAGGGGCGACCCAAGAACGATTTAGAGCGTAAGTTTTATGGGTTTTGGACCTTTGACCCAGCGCTGGTAAGCGAGACCGTCGCTATCACGGCCGAGCACATTGGCCAGTACGATACTGATTTGCAGGCCGACTTGGAGAAACGCTTAGCCAAAATTGATGCAGAAGCCGCGACCAAGACAGGTGAGGTTGGCAACGTGGTGATGCGCGTAGTGGACTACCTGAAAGGAGGCGATCGCCAGATTGGTGAAACCGAGACCTTTAAGTTTGCTGATTCTTTGAGCCAAAACCTGGTTTCTAACGAGCTACAGGCCTATTTGCGCATGGCACAGCTGGCTGATCTAGCCGATCCGACCAATCCGTTAGGGGCCGCTGAAGTTGCGTCGCTGGCGGAGATGATGGGACAGTTTCTTGACTTACCCGTATGGCAAATGCAGCGACTGCGTTTGGCCAGCCTGCTGCATCGGATTGCACCGGCTCAGCTCGATCAGCATGAAATGGAGTCAGAGGGTGATAGCTGCCCATTGAACCCAGGTGCGCAGACGCTGAGAATTTTGCCGAGGCTAAGAGCGATCGCTCAAATCATTTCTCACCAGCATGAGTGGTGGAATGGGGAGGGGCAGCCTGCGGGTTTAGAAGGCGATAAGATTCCGGTGGAGTCTCGTATTCTCGGGTTAGTTGCTTCCTTTCAGCACGAGGTTGCTCGCCGTCGCCATGAAGAGAGTCAGGGCGTCAACGCAACACCTGATAATCCTAAGTCGCCCAATCCTAGTCCTGAAAATGAGTGGAAGCACGTCACTGATGCCTTTGCCAGCTGCAAAGCGCAGTCGGGCGAACGGTGGGACCCAAAGCTGCTAGAAATCTTAAGATTCTTGGTTAGGGGGCTACAGCTAGGGCTAAGCCTGCTCGCCATTCCGCTGAAAATGACTTTGTGCACGGGGTTATTCAATCCTGAGGTGGCTGAGTCTTGGCCTGCGTTTTCTGTGTCAGAGACGGCGCCTTCTCAGTAGTTTTTCCGGCGAGACTTTTTGAATTCCTAGTTCCTCCTGATATTAAGTTCAACATAAGTTCAATATAAGTTCCTGATTGAGACCCCTAAGCCAAACACAAATGAGCAACCATATTGACCTGAAAGCGCTCTGCGCAGGCGAGCTGAAGCACTTAGCGGGTGCCAAGATAGACGACTCGGAGCTATCGGGCTGTAATTTGGCGGGTGTTCACCTGACTGGCGCGGTGCTTTCAGGCAGTGATTTGAGTAAAGCTAGCTTAAATCGCGCTAGCTTAGAAGGCAGTAATTTAGTCGGTGCCGACTTGTCGGGCGCGGACCTGCGAGCTAACTTGTGGGGCGCTAACCTGATGCAGTGCAACTTGACCGGTGCGGATTTGCGTGGCGCTAATTTGCGTGGTGCCAATCTGATGGGTGCTAACTTGACGGGTGCAAGCCTGACGGGCGCTTTTTTGAGCGGTGCAACTTTGATGGGTAGCAATTTAAAGGGGGCAGACATTCGCGGTGCGGATTTGCGCGGTGCTAACTTCAGCGATTGTAATCTGCGCGAGGCCGATCTTTCTCGTTCGGATTTACATGGCGCTACTCTAACCGAAGCGAATCTGGAAGAAGCGAACTTGCAAGGTGCGGACTTTACAGGCGCGTCGCTAGCGCGGGCGAACTTGCTGTGCGCAGATTTGCAAGGTGCAATTACAACCGGAGCAGATTTGACGGGGACTTGCACGACAGGAACGGTACTGGCTCTGTAGGTTTAGCGACAAGTAAGATTTGGCTACAAGTAGCTTACAGATATCGCTATCAATGTCGTCGCCATCAATATCGCCACAGATGCCGAAGTCTGAATTATGTCTGTGGAAAGACGTAGGTGTTGCTGTGAAGCCCTCACAATAAGAGCTTCTGTTTGAGATTTAAGATGCCTACAGAGACGACAATCCGCAATCAGACTGCCACAAGCGAAGACGAGTGTGTTGAGAAGAGAGCCGGCGAGCGGTCTGACAAGAGTGCTGGTCAGATTGTTGAACAGATCGCTCAGCAGGTGTTTGGCTACGACAGCCTGCGCGTGGGGCAACGCCAAGTGCTGGCCTCTGTTTTAGACAGGCAAGATACTCTGGCTGTGATGCCCACAGGCTCTGGAAAATCGGCGATTTATCAGATTGCAGCGCTACGGCTGCCAGGAATAACCGTTGTTATTTCTCCTTTGATTGCACTGCAACAGGATCAGGTTGAGAGTATTCTGGCGCAGGAGACGGTTAAAGCAGCTGTTTTGAACTCGACACTAACCCAAAATCAGTGATCGCACGTTTTCAATCAGCTGGAAAGAGAAGAGATAGAATTTCTCTTTTTAGCACCTGAACAGTTTAGCAATGAAGAGACGCTTAGCCGAATAAGAGCGGTTCAGCCTTCTTTATTTGTTGTAGATGAAGCCCACTGCGTTAGTGAATGGGGACATGATTTTCGCCCAGACTATTTGCAGCTAGGTAGCGTGATTGAAGCGCTAAATCATCCTGTTGTTTTAGCGCTTACGGCGACGGCTTCGCCACTGGTCAGAAGAGAGATTATTGAACGTCTAGGAATGGTGAAGCCAGCTGAGATCGTTCGCGGATTTAATCGGCCAAATATTCATCTGAGCGTGCGCCTATTTCACGAAGAAGCTGAGAAACGGCAGAGTTTGTTGAAGGCGCTTTCGGCGGCCCAGATGCCAGGCATTGTGTACGTGGCAACTCGAAAGGCGGCAGAGAGGATTGCCCAGGATCTAGCAGATAGCGGACTGTCGGCAGCGGCCTACCATGCGGGAATGAAGGGATGCGATCGCGACGAAGTCCAAACCCGCTTTATGCAAAATGAAATCGACATTATCGTAGCGACAACCGCGTTTGGTATGGGCATTGATAAAGCCGACATCGGCTTTGTGTACCACTATCATGTGCCTGGCTCAGTAGACGCCTACTATCAAGAGATTGGACGTGCGGCCAGGAATGGTGAATCGGCAGCGGCGATTTTGTTCTACTTAGCAGATGACATGAAGTTGCAGCGTTTTTTCAGTGGCGGCGCTCAGCTAGAAGCAGAAACAATGGCTGAACTTGCAGAATTTCTGGAGGTTACCGAAACGCCGCCAACTGAAACACAGCTAAAAGAACACTTTGATCTGTCTTGGGCTAAGATTCGAGCAGCCCTAGATAGCCTAGAATCGGCTGGATTTATTGAGCGCGGCAGCGGCGGAGAGATTGTAGAGGTGGCTGAAGTCTCTGATGTTGATAGTGCAGTGGATCAGGCGTTAAGCGTACAGCGGCGGCGTAAGCAGTTTGATCGATCGCGCCTGGAAATGATGCGTGGCTACGCCGAAACAGAAGGATGCAGACGCAAGTACGTGCTGAGCTATTTTGGCGAGGTGCTGGAGAATGCTTGTGAAGGATGCGATCACTGTGAACAGAAAAGCAAAGAACAAAAGGGCAAAGATCCGAGCGACGCGAAAGCGGAAAAGAGCGAAATCTGTTACCTTCAGCCCTTTCCCGTAGGCAGCACAATTATCCATACCAGCTTTGGTAAGGGTCAGGTGATGCGCTACGAGAAGGAGAAAGTAAATGTGTTATTTGAAACCGTTGGATATAAGACGTTTGTTACGAAATTAATTGAACATACAGTGACCTGTATGGCGTTATAGCTGCCTCCATTTAGTCACAATGCTCATTGTTCTATCGCTGTTTGGGTAGCGCTGAGGCTTACTCCAATCGTCAGCTTCAGCAAAGCCCAAGGAATGTAGTGCTTTGATAACGCTGTCGATTCCTGGGTTTGAGCCTACGACCATAACCTGCACTGGTTCGCGGCTATTTTCGTTTTTGTTTGTATCGTTTAGCGAGTTCTCTTCAGCAGAAACAGAGATTGTGGATGTAGCGGAGGCGTGGTCTCCTGCGGTGGGTTCGATATTTGAAAACATGGTTCCTTACAAAATAGTGTACGTACAGTTTCAGGCTTAGTTAGGTAGCTCATATATAACGAAGAAAGGAGACATTCTTGCATATATGACCCATACGAGTGGCATTGGCAGGTGACGCCACAAAGAAGTCCGTCCTTTCTATAAGACGGACCAAAACAGCCCTAGAAGCTAATCTACAGCTATCCTTAATCCTAGCGGGCAGGTCTGGAAAAAAAGTGATTATCTATACGTTTCTTTGATTAGATACGTACGGATTCTTGAACTCGTTGCGTGCTGGCGTGCTGCGATGTGCAAAACAGAGTTAGCTTACGCCTCGCCTAAGCGAAGCGCAGAGTGCATACGGATAGAGGCTTGTATGGATTCCTAAGCGCATAAATATGCACTTGGGAATCCATTGATTGACCTAAAAATTGCTTCCTTCGGCAGCTCTACGTACGGATGGAGATCGTGCATATATTGTTACATGAACAATACAATAGTTATGCGTATATCTCGTATGTATGAGAGTGTTTATACCCTGTACACAAATCTGTACGAAGTTACTAACAGCAAGTTGACTGTGCATAACTTTGCTTGTGTGCACAGTCAACTTGCTGTTTAAGCACAGCGCACCTCTACTACTTTGGCTGTTGCTCTAATCGCCAATCCTACAGTACAAATACAGCACAATTTCCACAGTGCAAATTTCACCGTGCAGATTCTACAGTGCAAAAATAGCTGCATGCAGACTATCGGCTAAGCGATCTGCTTCCTCGTAAGTTATGACTAGTGGTGGAGAGAGTATAAGCACGTTATCAAAGCCAGGGACGGTTGAGGCATTGCGCCCAATGATTACCCGCTGCTCCAAACATCGTTTGACCACGCCAGCGACACTATCGTTGTCCAGAGGTGCTTTGCTGACTTTGTCTTTTACCAGCTCTATGCCCAACAGCAGTCCCTTACCTCGTACATCACCCACATTAGGATGTTCTGATAGCAAATCTTGCAATCGTTCTGTCAGGTATGCGCCCATCTCAGCGGCGTGAGCTGGCAGATTTTCTCTTTCAATAATCTCGATATTGCGCAGCGCAACAGCGGTAGGCACTGGCGTCCCGCCGTAGGTGCTGATGTGCCGAAAGTGGCTATTGGTCCCCGGCTCATCCAGGAAGGCTTCAAAGATGTGTTGCTTTACCACAGTGGCGGACAGGGGCATGTAGCCACTGGTTAGCCCTTTAGCAAAACAAATAATATCGGGCTCCACGCCCCAGTGCTGATGGCCAAACATTGTGCCTGTGCGGCCAAAGCCGTTGACAACTTCATCGAAGATCAACAGAATACCTGTGCGATCACAGAGCTCTCTGACGCCGCGCAAATAGCCTTCTGTTGGAGGGATGACACCGCCGCCGGAAATGACGGGTTCTACAATGATGGCCGCAACAGATTCGGCCCCTTCGTAGAGGACAGTTTGTTCTAACTCACGCAAGCAAGCACTGTTGTATTCTGCTTCAGTACGTCCTTCTCCAAATCGGTAGTAGTAGGGTGGACTAACGTGGAGGAACCCAGGTGCGGGCGGGCCAAACTTCAGCTTGCGGTTGGCTTGTGCGGTTGCACTTAGCGCGCCCAGGGTGTTGCCGTGATAGCTTCGGTAGCGAGAGATTATTTTGTAGCGGGCCCCTAACCCTGCTGGTGCGGTTTGAGCCTGGTACTGGCGGGCAATTTTGAAAGCTGTTTCGTTGGCTTCTGATCCGCTAGTTGAAAAGAACACTTTCCCTTCATAGCCGAGCATCTCTAGCAGCTTGTGGGCTAGGCGAATGCCTGGCTCGTGGCTCATGGTGAGCGTAGAAAAGTCTAGCTCTAGCATCTGCTTGTAGGCGACATCGGCTATTTCCTCACGGCCATGGCCTATGTTGACGCACCATGAACCGGCGGTTCCATCAAAGTATTCTATGCCGTTGCTATCTGCAATGTAGCAGCCACTAGCGCGCGCTATGCACTTAGGTGGCTTTTGAGCGAAGGGTTTGTGCTGGATTAGCGCGTGCCATAGAGACTCGACATCCATCTTTGCGAGTGTGTCGGTGTCGGTTTTGTTGACTGCCTGTTTTGCAGTCTGCTCGTCAGCCTCTTTTAGCTCTGCTGACTGTGACCGACCTAATCCTACAACCATGAGAAAGACTCCTGATAGACGCGCCTATATAAAATAGAGAACAAAATGCTTTTAGGGAACAAAAATGCTTTAGTTGGCAAATGCTTTAGCTGGCCAGTATCGAAAGGAAGCAATTGAAAGGGAGCAGGGTTGGCCGCACTGTTATTTACACGCTAACAACTCTCTTTAGATATTGTTGTATCTCTGTATACGATTCGCAACCTAGTAGCTATCTGCAGCTATCTGCGTCTAGCTCAGGACGCTAACCCTAGTGCAAATAGTCGGATGCCAACGGCCAGTAGAATTATTAGCACGACCTTTCTAAACAGCCGTGGGTTGAAGAATTTTGATAGGACTATACCTAAAACGAGTCCGATGATTAGGCTGGGAATAGCGATCGCATACTGCCGTAAAACAGCGTCCGAAAGGCGGTTGCTCACAAGGTGACCAAGGACGACCAAAACAGCGTTTCCTAAGAAAAAAATGCTGAGCGTACTTTTGAACTTTTCCTGCGGCCATCGCTGGCTATTTCCATACAGAATGATCGGTGGACCAGGAATGTTGTAGCTTCCGCCCAACGCGCCGCCTAAAAAACCGGTGCCATACACCCACACCTTTGACTTTAAGACGGGCATGACCGGATCGAAGAGCGCATAAACAGCATAGGCCGCAATCAAAAGGCCCAAACTGAGTAGCATCCAGCTACTCGGAAAAAACTTGAGTATTACAAATCCTAGCGGAATGCCTAAAACGGAGCCTATCCACAGCTTGAGTACGATGCTCCAATCGAAAGCGCGCCGGTAGTAAAGACACAGCAGTGCGTCGTTTGTAAGCCCAAGGATAGCCACCAGTGGCGCCGCGGTGTAAATGCTAGTGAGCCCGGACAGCACCGGCATAACAATCAGCGCTGCGCCAAAGCCAGAAACCCCTCGAACGAAGGCTGCTATGCCTACGGTCAAAACAATAATGACATCTGTGGTCATAATGACTGCTAGGCAGGCTGACTGCGATTGATTAACGTACCAGAAGATTGGTCGGTTGGAATGAGATAAATTTCACTGATGTTGACGTGGGCTGGCCTAGTGGCTGCGTACAAAATGCTGTCGGCAATGTCATCAGGGGTAAGCGCCGTCATGCCGCTGTAAACGGTCTTGGCCCGGTCAGTATCGCCTCGGAAGCGAACGTCGCTAAATTCTGTTTCAACGAGCCCCGGCTCGATGTTGGTGACTCGGATAGGAGTGCCTAGAAGATCTATTTTGAGACCTTCTGTCAGGACTTTAACGGCGGCTTTGGTGGCGCAGTAGACGCTGCCGCCAGGGTAGGTGTAGCGGGCTGCTATGGAGCCGATGTTGATGATGTGGCCTTTGCCTCGCGCTACCATGCCAGGTGCGATCGCCCGCGTCATGTACAGCACCCCTTTGATGTTGGTATCGATCATCTCTTCCCAATCTTGCAAAGGGGCTTCGTACTGTTTGTCGAGTCCACGACTGAGGCCTGCATTGTTAACTAACACGTCAATGTTCATCCAGGGGGCAGTGAGCCCTGCGATCGCCTGGTTAATTGCCTCAGCCTGCTGTACGTCTATTGGGAGTAACAGACTTTCAGCGTTGTATCTATCTTGTAGCTCATCGGCCAGACCCTGTAGTTTTTCTTTGCGGCGGGCTGACAGAATGAGCCGGGCCCCAGCCTCGGCAAAGTAATGAGCGCAAGAAGCGCCGATACCACTGCTTGCTCCTGTGATAAGAACAATTTTGTCAGCCAGGGAGATAGGCATAGAAAGAGGCTATGGATAAGGGGGAACCCAAATTTTACAGCGAGTACTGTAGAAGAAATGCTCAGGAGCACTGAAAAAACAGTAGGTCAAAAACATCGACCTACTGTGAATAGAACTACTGTGATAGGAGAGATTGATAGTGTCCTTACAGTCTACGGCTGTAGCCACGAGGCGATCGCTTTTTTCGTCTGCCTCGTTTGCCTAGCTGACGCAGTGGATTGGCACCTATTCCGAGCATTCCTAGTAGGCCCAAAGGCGCTATGGACTGCTGACGAGTCGCTTTTGCCGACAGTCTTTCTGGCGGTGAAACACGCTGTTGTGCGAACTGTTGTTGCGTGGACTGTTGCTGCGAGTACTGAATGCTCTGTTCTGCATCGATAGCTTTTGCGGTGAGCGTAGCCTGCGGTCGCTGCCGATACTCAGCCGCCATCAACGACAGAAAACCTACGATGAAGAACGTGCTCAAGTGCTCAAGCGATTTATCGACGCTAGAAGACTTACTGTCGTGACCGCTATACGTGGAGACAATAAACCAAATGAACAAACCAGCCGACGCTATTAGCGCGATGGCATTAATCACAGGCGATTGTGCAAAGGTGTAAATGGCTCCTTCGGTAGGCCCGTTTATGGCGTCATTAAACGCTTCTATGGTGGTGAATGGACTAGACATAAAACACTTCTCCTTATACCTGAATGCCAGCTTGAGGTACAGGTGCAACGGGCGCGGTTGCACGGCCATTTTGCGCGGCTACGATCGGATATTCTGGGTAGCCCTCCTGCCCAAACTCGGCGAGATCTAATCCACTGAGTTCTTCTTCGGGCGAGACGCGCAGCATGCCAAGCTTTTTCAGCACCAGGCTGACGCCGTAGCCAGGAATAAATCCTAGAATGACTGTGCATACGATAGTGCCTACCAGCTGGCCTAAAAAGCCCGTTAGGGGAATGCCATCACCCTGGGGATAGCCTGTTGCCATCACCCCAACTGCCATGGCTCCAATAACACCACAGTAGCCGTGCACCGCGAACGCACCGACCGCATCGTCAATGCCCGCTTTTTCGACCGCACTACCCACAAATGGCATCGTGTACGCGCCGATAAACGAGATTAAAATAACAATAGCTGGGCTGTACAAATCTAGCCCTGCGCCAACTGAAATAATGCCAGCCAGGCCGCCAGAGATGGTGTAAAAGGGGTCTGCCTTGGAGGAGATATAAGCTCCGGTAATGCCTGAGCACAGTGCCAGCGTCGTGCTAACGCCGATAGAGGCAAGCGTCATTGGCGTTCCATAGATTGTAATTTCTCCAGTCTGACCGGGAAGATAAATCACGCAGGCGGCCAAGAAGGCATAAAATCCAACAAAAATCAGCATCAGCCCCACCATGGTGAGGGGAAGGTTGTGCGGCAAGATAGCTTTGGGTCTGCCTGCTGCATCGAACTTACCGACGCGAGGCCCTAAGTTAATCAGCACACCTAGAGCGAAAAAGCCCGCTACGCCGTGAAGAACCGCCGAGCAGCCAAAGTCGTGGTAGCCAAACTGCGTGAGAAACCAGCCGTACGGATTCCAGCCCCAGGCAGCGGCGACTACCCAGGTGAATGAACCCAATACGACCGCAAGAATGGCATACGCACCGACTTTGATTCTCTCTATGACTGCGCCAGAAAGAATAGACGCTGTCGTCATGGCGAATAGAGAGAATGCAAACCAGAAGACACCGGTAAGGTTATCGGCGACGTTAGGCCCTAACGCTGGAGACCAGGGGTAAGAGGCCTGAACCAGCCCCAAAACCTCACCGACAACGCCTTCAGAATTGGGATCCGTCCAGGGGCCGACAATGCCGCCCTGAAGAGGAAACAGCGGAAAGGCGTTGTAAACCCACCAGCCAAAGAAGAAGAACGTCAGGCCAACGATAGATAGCGTTAAGAGATTTTTGACCATGGTGGCCAGAACGTTTTTGGCCCTTGAGGCACCTCCTTCGTAAGCTAAGAAGCCAACGTGAATGAGGATCATAAAAACGGAAGCCCAGTAGTAATAGGATTCCGAGACGAAAGTTGCTAGAAACTCTTGTGATTCAGGAGTCATAAGCGGCTCCACTTGTAGGATTTAGTTGGATTTGGAGAATTGTGGCTCGGCTGCTGCTCGGTCTTCGAAATTAGAAGCAGAGAAATTAGAGTCAGACGATGTTGGCTAACTTGTTATATCAAGAGTATGGGGCGAAAATAGGGAAGAGAGCTGTATTCGCTAATACTGAAAAGGAATTTAAGGTTTGAAGAACTGTTGCGAGACTATAGCCTTTGCCCGGTTGCTGTTTGCCCAGTTAGCGAACGGTTGCCTTCTTTAGAAGAAACAATTGCGATCAGGTTATCTCGTCGGTTGGCTGCGACATGTAGCTCTACCACAGGCTTCTCTTTGATAGGATGCTGCCAAATCAAAATGGCAATATCGTCTAGTTGTGCAGGCGCAGCCTGGTGGTTGGGAAGATTTTTAACCCGGTGAGGAGCTCTGACGGTTAGGCGTTCGGTAAGCGGCGAGAGAAATTCTATGGGGAGAACGACGCGCTTTAGCCAAGCGTATTGCTGTATCTGTACGCCAACGGGTAATGCGTTTGGTCGTGCTATTTTCGATAGCGCGACTTTATTGATGTTACCTGGATAGACGATGCGAAAGTTGCGATCGCACAACCTCAAAACAGAGCAAGCTTGCCCATTCAACACGGTCTCCATAGATTGAAAAACTGCCAGCTGTCCTATTGCCTGGCCAAATAGCGCACGAGCTACCTGAAGCCCGTCTAATCCGGTAATATCCCATAGCTGGAGATCTTGTTCAGAAGCCATGATTTGACGTGACCTGCGAGTGGGCTTTTCGAATGAACGCTACTTTGTAAGTGAAATGCGCGCTCTGCTTTTAGTTGGATCGAAGGCAGCCAATGGCCCGATCGTTGCCCTCATCCGGCGCTTGATGTTGTCGAGAAATCCGACTTCGACCGCAGTTTCTGTCTGGGCATATTCTGGAACAACTTGGGCGATCGCAATACTCGCATTCAAAATAGGAGAGAACGTTGCGCTGGTAATTTGACCAATGCGCCAGCGCTCGCCGGCGGCATAAACGTTCTGCCCGTGCGCGGCTACTTCATTCCCTTCTAGCACTAGGCCAACTGCGACCTTCGGTGGATGTGCGCGGATAGCAGCAAGCGCCGCTTTTCCCACCAGGTCAGGCTTTTTCGTAGAAACCGTCCAGCCAATGCCTGCCTGATAAGGAGAGATTAAATCATCAAACTCGTGACCAGCGGCCAGCAGCCCGGCTTCAATTCGGGCGCGATCGAGGGCGCTCATGCCCATGGGCAGCAGCCCTTTTGGTTGGCCAGCTTTCATCAGCGTCTGCCATAGCCGTGGTCCGTAGCGCGGATGGACAAATAGCTCGTAGCCCAGTTCGCCCGTGTAGCCCGTTCGAGATATTAGCACCGGAATACTCTCTATTTCGGCAAACTCACACTGAAAGTAGCCCACCTCTTCTAACCGGCTCAGACCTGAAAGCTTTCCGGACAGCTGAGCTAACGGCTCTAAAATCTCGAATGAAAGTGGCCCCTGCAATGCCAGGTTATGCAGCTGACTGCTCGTATTGTCTATCTTGACATCTAGGCCCTGCTGCTCGGCTAATCGCTGTAACCAATCGCCATCTGTATCGCAGTTGCCCACGTATCGGTAGTGAGCTTCTCCCAGCTGAAAAACAATGCCATCGTCTACGATGCCGCCGTGCGGATTGGGCAAGCAGCCATAGGCAGAACGGCCCACCGAGACCTTCTCTAAATTGCGAGAAAACGCATATTGCAATAGTGAGAAGGCATCTTGACCGGTTACGTCAAACTTGCGTAGTGCGGACAGATCCATCAGCACTGCCCGCGTTCTGAGCGCCCAGTACTCTGCATAGTCACCCTGATGCGCGAAACTATTGGGCACCCAAAATCCGTTGTACTCAATCAGGTCATCAGTGAGCTGCCGAATGCTGGACGTGAAGGCGCTGTCTTGGGTGAGCTGTAGGGGAAAATCGGGGGCAATGCGCTTACCGATTTTGGGGGTAAACGTTTGATTGGCCGCGTAGACGCGAACGTGAATGGGCGTAGGCTGCCAGCCGTTGGCCGGATCAATATCATCGGGGCAGGCAGAGCTAGCGCACAGCAGCGTTTGATGCGCCTTGAGTAGAACGTAATCGCCCGGACGCGACCAGGATTCTCCGGCAGCGACACTGCGGGCACAGTCTATTTCAGTGTTGAAAAAGAAGTTAATCGCAGGCCAGCCAGCGCGATTAGCCAGTCCAAACGGAGCGAGAACATGGTTAAAGTTTTCACTACAGCTGGGGTGCCCTGGGTAGCCTGCGTCTTCGTAGTAACGAGGCGTACAGGCCAACAGAAAACTGTCGTGGCGATCGCACGTAGACTGAACCACCTCTACCAGCGGCTGCATCGTCTGAGAGAAATACTTACCGTGTAGCCCAACCTGCGGATTGGCCGTGCCGTTTAGCGTGCGCGTCACCGTTGCGTCAATCTCCTGCTGATAGCGCTCACCCGCAAACGCTAGAAAGTCCGAGCACTGCGCGCCTTCTACATCAATAATTTGAATATATTGACCTTGATCTACCCGGTAGGTCTGCGCTGTTCCTGCATCAATTCGATACTCCGCAACCACTTCTCCAAGCGGCGGCGGAATATCTGAATGTTGAATTGATGTGGAAGTGTTTAGCTGTTCTTGGGGTAGCTCTGTTGATTTAGTCACAGCTGATTTCGTTACAGCTGATTTAGTCGCAGCTGATTCAGTCGCAGCAGGCATGTTTTGCAGGCGACGGCGGGACGTCGTTGGCAGGGTTTTCGTCAAAGAAATTAAGCGGCTTTAGCATAAAGCCGATGGTGGCTACTGGCATGACTGGCCAGTCTTCTGCCCGAGGGGAGTGGCTGTGAGCAAAGGTGTACCAAACAACAATGTCGGTGTTCTCAACGGAGCGATCGCTAGCCGTCCAGTGGGGTAGGCCCGCGCCACCTGGATTTTGATTGGGATAGTCGCCTGCTGGAAAGTTCTCATCTTCGTTGTAGGGCGTCACCCACAGATGTTGTGTCATGTAGGTTGCGCGTTTGGTGACGCTAGCATCCGGGCGAGCCATGGGCAATGTGTTCTCTCCTGGCATCAGCTTGTAGGCTGTGGGGTAGCCCATGGCGTTTTGTTTATTGGGATTAACAATTTTCCAATAGCGACCTTTCATCGGGTCGATCAGCCGCTGCGCCGCCTGCTCAGTGGGTAGCAGCGTCGACTGGGCATAAAAGGCGTTGCCGTAAGGGTTTTGGCTGTCTTCTTCCTGCTCAATATTGACTTCGTAAACAGAATTTTGAGCGCCATCGACGTGCATATCCATCCGCACATTGAAGATGTGTTGGTGAATCGGTGCGTTTAGCTGTGGTGCTACGAGCGTGCCGTATTTGGGCACTTCGCCTGGCATGAGCGCGGCTGTACTTACCACCCCGGTTAGCTTTACCTCGTACTGAATGGTGCCGTCCTGGTAGAAGTACCAGTAAAAGCCGTACTCATAGTTGCCAACGGTGGCGATAAATGAAATGACGAGTCTGCGCGATCGCCTGACTTCTGTCTGTTCTGTCCGCCAGTCCATGTGCTTCCACAAAATGCCAAAGTCTTCTTCGTGCAGACAAATCGCATTCTCAATCTTTGCCACGTCACCGCGCGAGTTGGTGATAAAACCATCGAAGTAGTAAATCTCTCCTAAGCAGTCGCAGCCCAATGTTAGAGAGTTGGCGAGTGAGCCAATGCCGTATTCACCAACGTCAAAAGCATTTTTGCGATAGTGATGAGGCGCTGGGTCGCCGTAGGGCACGGTCATTTCTGCTAGCGACGCGCGATAGAAAATCGGCCGTACTGCTTCGCCGTCTGTGTAGGTTACGTCGTAGAGCACTAAGCCTTCTCTGGGGGTAAAGCCAACTCGGATATTCCACTTTTGCCAGCTAATTTCGTGGTCTTTGACCGTAAAGCTAGGCCCTTCTGGCTGTACAATCTCTAGCGGCTTGAGGTCGGTTCTGTAGTTTTTTACATACTCAGGTGTGTAGTTGCCATCTTTGGGCGGCAGGGGCACTACGCCATAGTCTTCTACGCGAATCACTTCCATTTTGTTGAGGTCAACCACAGGAATAACCCCTTCAATTGGCCTGGCGTAGCCGTGGTCGGTAGGATTTGCCCTCACCCAGCACAGCGCTCTCGAAAGCCTGACGCCTTCTTCTTCAGCGATACCGTAGCTGCCTGCTGACCACGGATCGACCATGACCAGGTCTGGGTTGGTGATGCCGCGCTTAGCGATCGCAGCTTGAAAGTCCGGGTTAGCTTTAACCGCAGCCTCGCACTCAACAAACTCGTCGAGCATAATCGGCGGCTGCACGTTGTGAATATATTCCCAGGTGTCTATCTGGCCAGTCTCTAGTGAAACGACCGCTTCGTAGGTTTCAGCGGTGGCATTGTCGAGTAGAACAATGAAGGCCTTTCGAGCGATCGCATCCCCCGAGCTGAAGCTGAGAACTGTCTCTTTGGGCGGTTCTTTTAGGGTGACGCTGACAAAACGAACGCTGGTACTGAGGTTTTTTTGTTCTTTTATAATTGCGATCGCGGCTGACATTTCATCTGGCGTCAGCGGCTCTAGGGGATGGCTAACAGCTGCTGCAACGACTGGTTTCCTTCTCTCTTGGGCAATTGTCATAAGATAAGATCTCCTATGAAAGCAGCGATTTAAAAACCACTTTCACTCAATAGGTTGTTATAAATTTAGACTGGTACAAGTTTGTTCAATCGGCCTGTGCAAATGACCTGTTCAAGCGCTAGCCATAGCCGGCCTTTTTATGGGCGCTGAACTCTCTGTTTCTACTTCTGATAGCAGCGCTTCAGCCAGCTGACGCTTTTCAACATCGTCCATCTTCTTCAGCTCATTGTGAAGCACTCTCTCGTTCACCGACTGATTCCAATAGTCAAGGCTCTCAAACCCCAACAGCGCAGACTTACCCACGAACTGGCGCAAAATTTCGTTGGTCGGGCCCATCACCCAGCCCGCCTTACCATCGCGCAAATAGCGCTCTATCTCCATATCTTTTTTGAAGCCCGAGCCGCCACAGGCATGCAGCATTTTGTCGCAGACGTGAGCGACATTTTTTGCCGCTGCAAACTTGATTTGCCAGTACCAGTGCAGATAGGCAGAGCGCGGTAATGCCGAGAGATCTGCGTGAATAGACCAGTCGCATCCGTTCGTTAGCCGGTCCATCAGCTGACCCATCGAAAGCGTGTACATCCGGCAGGCGCTGGTGTCGATAACGGCTTCCCCAAAATAGTCTTGAATAGTGGGATAGTCAGCAACTCGCATGCCCACATCGACGTGCTTTTTACGGGTCACATGCTTTCTAGCGATGTCGATGGCCCCCAAAGAAATGCCGTTCCAACAGGCAGAAGAACACAGTAAAAAGAACGGATCAACAATCTCATCATTAGAGGCAACGCCGTCTCCGATTGGCCCTACCATTCTTTCTTTTGGAATCACCGCGCCATCCACTAAAAGGCTGCCAGACTGATTGCCCCTTAGGCCCAAAGCGTCCCACTTGCTCGGCTCAGCTTTGACCTCGTCAGCATGAATCAGAAAGCAGGAGAGATCGGAATAGTCTCCAGAAAAGTTGGGGCTAGTCGTCTGCACAATATACCAGTCGGCAAAGCCCGCAGACGTTGTCCAAGAAGCGCGTTTGAACACCTGCCAACCACTATCTGTTTCTTCTGCGCGTGAAGAGATCGGGTACCAAAAGTGAGAGCCTGTTTCTGGATCGGAATACGACAGTGTGCCGATAGCAACCTCGGCATCTAACCGCTGAAGAATAGACTGTAGAGCCGGGTTCTCGTGAGCTCTAAACAGTGCGGCCGCGACAGCGCCCAAATGCATGGTGTAGCACATTGCGGTGCTAGGACAGCCGTAGCGGGCAATGGTTTCAACTACCATCGCCGCGCAGACATGATTCTCTCCTAGTCCGCCCCATTCTGTGGGTACTAAAAGGCCCAGCAAGCCTAAAGAGGCCAGCGCTTCGAAGTTTTCTCTGGGATAGATGAGATTGCGATCAGAGGCGATCGCATTGGGCCTGAGCACCTCAGCGCACAGCGCTATGAGCTTTTTCTGTAGCGCTAGCTGCTGGGGCGTCAGTAGCCATTCTGGGTCAAAATCTTCACTGAGCCTACTAGAGAACGGGCCACCAGAAAATGCTTGATTGACTTGAGGGTTAACCTGAGGCTTAACGTTGGATTCGGTGGTCATGTTGAGAGCGTATAGTTGAGATTTTTGGTGAGAGGTCCAATAGACAATAGTTCTGCTGATATGGACAGCTATGTCTGGAGTGCAACCTCAATTTGCGATCGCGCATCGCCGAGCGGATCGGGGCAATAGTCGGCTAAGTGAGGACTGCGGTAGCCGTCTTTTTGCCAGAGAATAGGGAAAAACGTCTCATCCATTTCAAGACTGTTGAGGCGCTTGTAGCGTCCATAGATGTAGCCAGGCGCGTTGGTGGGATGAAACTGCGCGTTAGAAGGAATAGTGTGCAGACCGATGCTGTGAAACGTCCCTTCCGTGCGAGTTGTTTTGCACAGGCCGTGCCAGGTACGTCCATGGTGAAAGGCGCAGCCGCCTGCGGGCACTTCTACAACAACCAGTTCGGGCTCTTCGACGCCTGCATTCTCTGCCGCCTGTAGCATGGCCCAGCGGTAGTCTTTGGTCGGTGCGTGAAACTCTCCTTCTACGCTGGCCAATGGCCACTTATGAGAGCCTTTCACATACACCAGCGTGCCATCTTCCATCGCGGCATCGTCTAGCGCAATCCAGCAGGTCATCATCTCAGCGGGCGATAAATAATCGACGTAGGCACCGTCTTGATGCATTGCGATCGCCTTTGCGCCTGGTGGCTTCATCCACATGCTGTCTTGCCCAATCCGTGCGCCGTCCCAGCCAGCCAGGGTAGCGGTGAGTCGGCCAATTTCAGCAGAGAGTACAAGGCTGGCGATGGTGCGATCGCACTTCCAGGCGTTACACATTTCTCGGGTAATATCTGGCAAGCTCATGCCGGGTCGCCAGTGCCACTCATCCGGGAAAAGTCCAGTTTCAAACTCTCCATGAAACAGCGGTTCCATCCGGCTCTCTAGCTGCTGAGCAAACTCAGCGGGCAGAAAGTTCTCCACAATTAGGAAGCCGTCTGTTTGAAACTGTTCAATCTGTGCTTGAGAAAGCCGCAGTGGCTGATAATCCATTTGAATGCACCTTGATCCAAAGCGTTGCAATTTGAGTTTGTCTTGATGAGTTTTAATTATTTCAATTCAGATCGTTTCAATGAGGGGCTGTCCCCCTTATTGACAGAACCGAATTGGCGAACCAAAATAGGCTAGCTCTACTTGTCATAATAAGTTGCTGGCAAGAAGAAATTGTGTTCTGTGTTACCCCCACACGAAAGAAAGCCATGCTGGAATCCGAAGAATTGTTAAAAACATCTGCTGTTGTCGCCTCCAGTTCATCGCTGAGGTCTCAGCCTTTAACAGGGCAGCTGGGCACGCTAAACATTGTTACTAGCGACTTTGATGCGCGGCCTATGAGTTATCTCACGCCGGATGGCTATCGCAGCGGCTATGAGCCTGAGCTAGCTCGCATTGTCTGTCAGCGGCTGGGTCTGACGCCGGTTTGGCACAATCTTCCGATGGAGAAATTTTACAGCGCACTGACGTCAGAGAATCTAGATAATATTCCGTACGACGTTGTTTGGTTTAACCAGGCGATTACCCCCGAGCGCGAACAGCAAGTGTCATTTACACGCCCCTACGGTCTGTTTGACGAGGCGGTCATTGTCAAAGCAAGAAGCTCAGTTTCATCGCCAGCAGACCTTTCTGGGCAGCGTGTAGGTGGGCTGGCAGATAGTACTAATATTGCTCTGGTAGAAGGCTTTCCGGAGGCGGAGGCGGTGCCTTATCCGGGAAGTGACAGAGTGCTGCCAGAAATGCTGGCCGCGCTACGCGGCGGAGAGATTGACGCACTGATTGACGATGAGCTGGTGCTGCTAGTGGCCGCGGCAGAAGATCCCTCACTACGATTGGCGTTTTCGCTACCAACGCAAGTTCCTTTTGCAATTGGCGTTAAGAAAGAACAACAGGCGCTGCAAGCGGCTTTAAACAATGTGCTAGGTGAATTAATTACAGATGGCACAATGGCCCAACTCTGGACAAAATGGATTCCGTGGAAGTCTTTTCCGCTTTCGTAGGGCTTAATCGTAAGGCCTTAATCGTAGGGCTCGATCGTAGTGCTTGATACAGCCTCACTACGTCAGGTTGGCTTTACTGGAGAATACTGTTAATAGCCGTCGTGTAACAGCCGTCGTGTGTTTTCACTTTTACTTGCGCGACCTCGCTAAACTTCAACACATTACTTCAACACATCACGTCAGCACATCAGCGCTCACTCTCATTTTTAAAGCCAACTGTTCTCAACGCTATTGGAGATAAATCGTGACCGGAGTTCTTACGCTGCCTACCAGCTCGGCCGACAGTTCACAGGCTGGTAGCTTAACCGATTTAGAGGCCTATGTGCAGGCCGACGGCAGAGCAGAGCGAGTCAAACAAGTTCGTGCCAAGATAGATGAGCTAGGCGTTCAATACATCTACTACCAGTTCATTTCTATCACGGGAAAGATTGTTGGAAAAGGCGTTCCGGCTCATCACTGGGAAACAACAGCCAACGGTGGCATTCAGCTGGTATACGGGGCGACAGTGAACCTGGCGCTAGACCGTCAGCAGCAATATTTGGGCTATGGGCCAGAGTCGGCAGAGCTGGTAGCCATTCCAGATGTAGATACCTTTTGCCAGCTGCCCTGGGATAAGCGAGTGGCCCGCGTGTACTGCGTTTGCTTTCGCAACCGAGAAGAAGAGCAGGCCCCCGGAGCCTATCTCACCTCGGACTGTCGTGGCAACCTGATGCGAATTCACGATGCGTTTCAACAGAAGCATGGGCTGCAGCTGCGTCACGGCTGTGAGCCAGAAATGATGTGGCTAAAAAAGGGCCCTGACGGGAAGCCAGACGGCGGTGTGACAAAGCCCAACTGCTATCACATCGATCAGTTCGAAGAGCTGCGTCCAGTGTTTTTGAGGGTGATTGAATACAGCCGGGCAATGGGGCTCGATATGATTCAAGGTGACCACGAGGATGCGCCGGGGCAGCTAGAGCTGAACTTTATGTACGATGATGCGCTCAGGACGTGCGATCGCCTCACGACCTACCGCCAAATCTGCGCTCAGGTAGCCCGTGAATTCAACCTGATCGCCTGTTTCATGTCCAAGCCTTTCTTAGGGGTGTCTGCTTCTGGCTGCCATCACAATCTCTCTTTGTGGCGTGGCGGCGAAACAACGGTTGAAACGTTTGGTTTGGAACAGTTGCTGGGCATGGAGGGTAACTACACCTACAGCAAAGGCGGAGAGAATACCTTTTTGCCGGTGAAAGGAGAGTCCGTGCGTATGCCTGGGCCAGTCGGCCTTAACTGCATTGGTGGTGTGATAGAGCATCTGGGTGCTTTGACAGCTGTAGGCTGCTCGACAGTGAACTCTTATCGTCGCCTGTGGGATGCGGGCTTCTGGGCACCGGTCTATTCCGATTGGGGCTATCAGAACCGCACCGGTGGTCTAAGATTAGCTGCGCCTGTCCGGTTTGAGTACCGTGCGGTTGATTCGAAGGTGTATCCTTACCTGATGGCGAGTGCAATGCTGAAGGCTTTTGATGATGGGCTCAGCCGAGAGCTGGACCCTGGTGAGCCGGAACAGCGCAATATCTATGAGGCGATGGACGCAGGTAAGCAGACGAAGAAGCTACCGATGTCACTGGGTGAAGCCCTTGATCGGCTGGCTGAGGATGAGGTGATTCAGTCGGCAATGCCAGGAGAGATGTATCGGCTTTATGAGGAGTATAAGCGCGATGAGTGGATTCGCTTTTTGGCGACAACCAGCGATTGGGATACGGAGAACTATATGAACTGTTTGCCTTGAACTGTTTGCCTTGGGCTCTGTAAATTAATAATTTCTAGAGGCCCCCGTCCCCGATTCCGGGGCTCTGAGACAAGATGCGCAGTAGATGCTGTGTCAAAGTATGAGGTTGTCTCTTGACAAGCTCTTAGAGATTTCGCCGTCTTGTTCTTTTCTAGGTTTTACTTCTCTTGAAAAGCTAAGCGAGCACCGAGAGAGCAGTAGATGCTCCCGACAATTTTGCCCTGCCATTTCAAAGCAGCTGGGTGGCGGTGAAGAAAGCGACGCAATTTACCCGCGCTGATAGAAAATACGATGGTGCTGAAGAGCCCAAGGAAGACAAAAACAATGCCTAAAACAGCTAGTTGAATAACAAACGGTCCGCTGCCGGCCCGTACGAACTGTGGCAGAAATGCCAGAAAGAAAAGCGCTGTTTTTGGATTTAGCACTTCGATTAATATGGCCTGGTAGAACGCTTTAGTTGCGGTCATTGATTGCTTGTTTGTCGCTGCCTCTAGCGAGGTCTTTTCAAGCATTGCGCGGATGCCGAGATACACAAGGTAGGCTGCGCCTATGTACTTGATGAGGGTAAAAAGTGTCGCTGATGTGGCGATAATTGCTGAAATGCCAACGATTGCAAAAGACGTGTGAAAGAGATCGCCCACGGCAATTCCCATTCCAGTTGCAATGCCTACTTTCGTGCCTGAACTGACTGCGCGCGTAGTGGTTAGGAGTGTTGCAGGCCCTGGAATAAATACAAATCCGAGTACAATTGCAATGTATGTGAACAGAGTGGTCAAATCAATCATTTGCCGGGCCCCTGAGTAGGCGGAAAATCAATACACGTATCTTAGGCTACAGCAGCTCACGGTGTATAGAGATACAACAACTCTTATAGGCTAATAAATATTCTAAGAGAATAGGCCGATAGAGATAGGCTGATAAAAAGCCTCAAGAAGCATAGATTTTAAGCATTAAACAACCGATATACAAGTGATTTCTGCAACGATGGCTCTGCTGTTGATGTCAGGTTTTGTTGTTCACGCGATTGGAAATAGTGGCCATTATGAGACAGGTGTTATCTAAGTTTAGATACGGGTTTTATCTTTGGATAGCGGCGGTGATTTTGATACCCCAGGCAGTTTTTGCTCAGGAGGGTGAAGCAGCATCGGTTGGTATTTTAGAAGCTATTTTTCAAAGGATAATTGACTTTCTCAATCTTGTATTTTACTTCAAGATTGGCGGCGAGAATGGGATGCCGTTTATTGTTCTCTGGCTAGTGGCTGGAGCCGTCTTTTTTACGCTGCGGATGAAGTTTATTAATCTGAGAGCCTTTAAGCACGCGATTGAAATCGTGCAGGGAAAATACGACGATCCTGATGATGAAGGCGATGTCTCTCACTTTCAGGCGTTGGCAGCAGCGCTGTCGGGAACGGTCGGCATCGGTAATATTGCAGGGGTGGCGATCGCAATTCGATTAGGCGGCCCGGGCGCGGCTTTCTGGATGACGGTAGCCGGCTTTTTGGGCATGTCGAGTAAGTTCGCGGAGTGTACTCTGGGGCAGAAGTATCGGACGATTAAACCCGATGGCACGGTGGGTGGTGGCCCGATGTATTACCTTTCTCGGGGGCTGTCTTCTCTTGGTATGAGAGGTCTTGGTAAGGGCTTGGGTGCTATGTATGCGGTGTTCTGTGCGATCGCAACCATGGGCGCGGGCAATATGTTCCAAGCCAACCAGGCCTATGCGGCGGTGGCGAATGTGGTTCCGTTTTTTGAGAATTTTAGCTGGCTATTTGGCATCATTTTGGTGTCTATTGTTGGCCTGGTAATTTTGGGCGGTATTGAACGAATTGGGGCGGTTGCAGGTTTCTTGGTGCCCTTTATGGCAGTTATTTATACCCTGGCCTGTGTGTGGGTGATGCTGGTGAAGTTTACCGAGCTGCCCGCCGCGATTGGTACGATTATTTCGACGGCTTTTGTACCGCAGGCGATTGCTGGGGGCGTACTGGGGGCAATTGTGATTGGGTTTCAGAGAGCGGTGTTTTCTAACGAGGCCGGTATTGGCTCGGCTGCGATCGCCCATTCAGCCGCCCGGACAGATGAACCGGTCAGAGAAGGGATTGTTGCTTTGCTAGAACCCTTCATCGACACCATGTTCATTTGTAATATGACGGCGATTGTCATTGTTTTAACAGGTGTGTATGCGGACCCGACTTCTGCTGATCTTGACGGGGCGCGGCTGTCGGCAGCGTCTTTTGCAACCGTTATTGGCTGGTTCCCGTATGTTATTGCGATCGCAGGCTTTTTGTTCGCTATCTCTACGATGATCTCTTGGAGCTATTACGGGCAGATGGCCTGGTCTTATCTGTTTGGCGAGGCGACGGTGAACGTCTACAAGGCCCTATTTTTGATCTGTGGATTTATCGGCACAGTAATCAACCTTCAGCTGGTTTTAGAGTTCAGCGATATTCTGTTATTAGCAATGTCCATTCCTAACTTGCTGGGCTGTTTTCTCTTGTCTGGTGTAGTCGCCGGAGAGTTAGAAAATTATATGGCCCGGCTTAGCTCGGGTGAAATGCTAGAAAATTTGGTAGAGGCAAGGGAACCTGCCTTGAAATAGACTGCTAGAAGAAGGTGATAGGCCTTCTCTTTCCCTAAGCGCAGACTAAATAATTGCAAGTAAAACAATGTAAGCGGAGATGAGCAATGAGCTGGCTCAAGAAAAAAACGGTTTTGGTTCCCACTGATTTCTCTGAGTCATCTTATGAGGCGATCGCCGTTGGCAAAGCCTACCTTGAAGATGTTTCAGGCTTGCAGATTATTCACAGCCTATCGCCACTACATCCAGCCGATCCGGCGGCGATGTGGGATACCCTTAAAGACGATGAGCGCAAGCAAAAGGTGCATAGCTTTTTGCGTAAAAAAATGCACGAGTTGGGATACCCCGAGGCTCATATTGAGGTGAGCCTTGGTGACCCGGCGACTAGAATTGTTGAATTTGCCGAAGAGATAGAGGCGGAGATGATTGTGATGCCGTCTCAAGACCGTAAAAGCCTCAGTCGTTTTTTAATCGGGTCAGTGGCCGAGCGAGTGATTCGATTAGCGCACTGTCCGGTTTTGGTGTTGAAGTCTTAGCGCTCAAGCAGCTAATGTCGATCGATTACAATGTGAGCTGAACGCTTTGCTCGGTTGCATCATGCCTCGAATCGTCATGGACAGTGGCCTTGAACTTCATGAAGTCGAAGCCCGCTTCGGTCTTCGGCAAGTGATGGAGCAGTCATTTTTTTCAGAGTGGCAGAATGTAGAGGTTGCATTAGATGAACGCGATCGCTCGAATTCCTTTTATTTTAGGCTTGCTGGTAGATGGTTCGAGCGTAGTCAAATATTTTTTCCTGTTTGTTCTCAGAAAGCTGCTCCAAAATTTCCGTGATTTTCTCAGCAGTTGGTAGCCATTGTTTAGTAGAGGCTTTCCAAACGACTATGAACTGCTGATGAGTCAGTGCAAACAAGGCTGTTGTTTCTCCATCTGCATTAGCGAATTCAACTTCAAAAGCGCCATCGTCGTAACATTCAACAATGGTTCCTTGGGTGCCGATGGACTGCTGATGTTCTGGTACGTCCACAAGAAGTTCAATAACGTCAAATAGCTCTGGTTTGCTCATGGTTTTGTGTTTATGTAAGCGGTCGTAAGTCTTGCTTGTTTCGTGCCCGGTGAAATAATCCATCCGGTCCGAACGATCTCCTTTTGATCGAATCGAATGCCATGAATTTCTAAATCGACTTGATATCTTTGTCCATGATTATCCTTTTTCTTAGGTATGGCCGCTGCGTCAAGTGCCTTGAGCTGAATTTGTGCTAAGAGAGCCTGATAGTTTTCTTGTGTATAGCCTAATCGCTTGCGAAATAAGAAGGCTTTATCTTTGCCTTTTGGACTGTCTGGAGATAGCACGTATTCAGTTAGTTTGCGAGGATCTATCAATACTGTATCTGCAAAGTCTTTCAGCTTCATAGAGCTATTTAGCAGACTGACGCCACTTCTGACCAAAGCTCACAGCCTCATCAAAGGTAGAATCGTCTTCGAAGCTACCTGCGATCTTCACCCACTAAGGCGCTTCTTTTTGAAGAAGCTCAGCGGGTAGTTTTTTCAGCTGTGTCAGTTCCGTCTCCAAAACTCCAACCCTTAATTCGAGCTGCTCAGAGCGGTTGTTTAGTTGCTGAGGAGTCATAGGAAGATATGGAGAAATAACGTCACGCTTTCATTGTAGCAATCTTACTATTTTCATTAGATTGCCACGCGCTTAAAAGAACTTCAGATAGCGCTGGATTTCCCAATCGGAAATGTGGCAGTGATAGTCTTCCCACTCTTGCATTTTGAAATCGATGTAGGTCTGGTACATCAGTGGGCCCATTACTTTTTTGCTCAAGGGGTCGGCGGCAAAGGCCGAGACAGCTTCTCCCAACGTCTTCGGCAACGTCTCAATGCCCATCTCCTTCAATTCTGCCAACGAATACTCATACATATTCTCCGTATGCGGTTTCCCAGGATTTATCCCTTCGCGAATGCCTTCTAACCCTGCGGCCAAAATCATCGCTGCCCCCAGATACAGATTGGTCGAAATATCCGCTGCCCGGCATTCTACTCTCCCGCCACCGAGCGGAATGCGCAGCATATTTGTGCGGTTGTTGTTGCCATAGCAGATGTATACTGGAGCCCAGGTAAAGCCAGACATGCTGCCTTTTCTGACCAGCCGTTTGTAGCTGTTTACCGTGGGGCAAGTAACCGACACAATGGCCTTTGCGTGCTTTAGCACGCCCGCAATGAACTGATAGCCCAGCTTGGAGAGTCCACACGGATCGTCAGCATCTTCAAACAAATTCTCGCCTGTTTCAATATCTGCTAGCGACATATTGTAGTGAGCGCCGCTGCCCGTTTGGTTCGCAAAGGGCTTGGGCATAAAGCTGGCAAAATACCCTTCTTCTCTCGCTAGCTCTTTCACCATAAAGCGGAAGAACGTTAGCCTATCGGCCATGCTCAGCGCGTCGCAGTAGGTGAAGTCTGTTTCAAACTGCCCTTGCGCGTCTTCATGGTCAAAGGAGTAAACGTCCCAGCCCAAGGTGTTCATGGCGCTGACAATGCGATCGAGAATTTTGTAGTTGTCGAGTAGCGTGGGCAGGGCGTAGGCAGCTTTTGCAAGAGTGTCGCGATCGCTCACTGGCCCAAACTCATTCTCGCCTTCCTTAAAAATAAAAAACTCTGTCTCAATCCCTAAATTAAACCGATAGCCCATCTCGGCTGCTTGCTTCAGCGTATTTTTCAAAATTGTGCGACAGCAGGCCTCAAACGGTTCTCCAACCAGGTGCAAATCGCTAGCAAACCATACGACCTCAGAATTCCAGGGTAATATGGTGGCCGTTTGCGGATCGGGCAGCGTGCCAACTTCGTCGTCATTAATCTGTTGCGGCACGCCATCTAGCGCCGCACCTGTAAACAGCTCTGAGCCCTGCATCATCCGGTCGAAGTGACTGAGCGGGACGACCTTGCCCTTGCACATGCCGTGGATATCAACAAAGCTAGCAAGCGCGTACTTCACACCCTTTGACTGAAGTGATTCTTGAAGAGACTGAAGCTCTGCCGACAGGGGAAGAATGTTGGGATAGGCCATTAAAAAGAGTTTCTAGAAGAACGATAGAACAAGATGGTTAGGCAGCGATTTCGGAGGAGTGAGTGTCTGTTGATGTGGGGACTGCGATCGCGCTAGGCACCAAGTTCAGCCACCGGATTGCCATCGTCTTGGCAAACTGCGCTGAGCGCTGTGAATACAGCTCGGCCTGCGCCTTAATCTCTTCATCCAAGTGAGGATAGTTCGCTTCAATCCACTCGTTTTTCATTGACAGCCAGCTCATCACAATCTCAGGTGTCACCTCAAAGTGAAACTGAAACCCGTATACATTGTCGCTAACTCGGTATGCCTGATTCGGGCAGACCTGATTGGTCAACAGCCGAGTTGCGCCAACCGGCAGCTCAAAGGTGTCAAAATGCCACTGCATAATCGATAGCCCATCTGCAAAGTCGCCTACACAAGGGTCTTGCGCGGCTGCCCTAGTAGCATAGATTGGCGAAAACCCTAGCTCTGGAACGCGATGGGGATACACCGTAGAGCCAAATGCGCGAGCAATCAGCTGCGCACCCAAGCAAATGCCTAAAATCGGTTTTTCTTCTCTATGAAACTTGCGGATTAGATCAACCGTCTGGCTCAGATGTAAGAACTTTTGGTCTTCATGGGCGTTCATCGGACCGCCCAGTACGATCAGTCCTGAGTAGTCACCGTTTGGTGGCGCAGGCTGCTCTTCTGTTAGCCAAGTTGTAAGCTGCGCGCCCTGTTGAATCAAATGCTCACCAAAGATGCCGATGGGATCTAGCGAACTGTTTTGAACCACTAAAATATTCATAGAAAGAGTCTCTTCTATTTTTGGATTCGGTTGAGGAATTGTCTCTACTCACGCATCGCGACTACTTCAATTTCAACCAGCCACCCAGGATTGACCAGTCCGGCAATCTGCATGGCAGAACGAGAGGGCAAATTAGGCTGTTCTTCTGTGCCAAAAAACTGTGTGTAGCCCGCCATAAACCCCGCGAAGTCCATCTGCCCCTCCATCGCCGGATCGCCCACTAAAAAAGCCTGCATTTTTACCACGTCTCCCATCGTTAGCTCCAGGTCCGTGAGAATCGCCTCTATCTTTTCTAGTACCGTCACTGTCTGCGCTTCAGTATCTCCGAAGGCGGCAACAGTGTTCTCTTCAGCCGTTTCATCTATCACCGCAGGCACCTGCCCGCTAAGATAAACTAGCGTGCCATCAGCAGGGATCTCTACAGCCTGAGAGATCGGAAAGTCTGAATCAGGAATAGGGTAGCGGATGGCAGGCGCAGCACCTTGCGACCAGGCCGCAGCGGTTACGCTCAGCAGCAGGCTGGCCGCTAGCAGCGCACTTATCAACCCCTTTTGCAAAACTCTTTGCAAAGTTTTCTTTGGACTCATAATATTTAGACTCCTCAACGTATTGAAACTTGATGGCCTGTGAAAGCTGGGCACTAAGCTGCCTGCACCCGACTCGAAATCGCTTCAACAGCTAATAGCGCTGAGCGGACCGATCCTTCTTGCCAGCCGGTTAGATAGCTCAGGTGCTCTCCTGCTAAATATATCGGACCGTCAGGCTGAAGCAACACTTGGTAGGCGCTTTCTCGCTGTTCTTCTTCCCACTCTGCCCAGCCCCCACGGCTGTAAGGAATTTTCTCCCAGGCGATGGTGATGCCGCTGTCTGTAGAGATCTCTTCAGCGTAGTTAGGATGGATGGTGCTGCCGTCTTCTACTGCCTTTGCAAGCCGCTGTTCTGGCGATAGCGCTCCCCAGGCATTGCCAATTGGATTGTCCCAAATATAGGCTCCGACTAAGATGCCTTTATCGCTTTGAAACCCGGTAGAGGGATACCAGATCTGCGTAATGTCTCGTTCTGTCCAAGAGATGCCACCGTAGATGTTGCTGTCTTCTTCCCAAAATCTGCGGGGCGCTTGAAAGGCAACTTTTACCGCGCTGGCATAGATCCCTTTGCTCTGTTCAATGGCGGCCTGCATTTCTGTCGAGAAATCGGCTTCTATCAACGCGAGCACCGGCAAGGGGAAGGTGCAAATAGCATAGTCTGCCTCTAGCGTTTTCTCTTCGCCTGCTGCTGTGTAGATAATGCGTGTTCCTTCAGGCGTTTTTCTAATCTGGCTGACTTCAGCGCCATATTCAATCAAATCTCCAACTTCACGCTCAAACGCTTCAACAATTTTGTCCATGCCGCCTACCGGCTGAAGCATGGTCGCTGCTTGCGTGTAGCCTTCTCCAAAATGTAGTTTGTAGTCCCAAAAATCTGACGTGAGCAGTTCACCGAGCCCAATGGGCTCGAAGGGTTCTCCGGCGCTTGTGCCAGCGGCAGGCCCGTTGACGTAGCCTGCTCGCGAGCCGCCTGTGTAGCGGTAATCGTCTCCAAGGCTGCCAAAGCTTTTCACAAAGTCCATGAGTCTCTCTTGGTCAAGATCTGAGATCTCTTCGTCTAAAGACTTTTGGCTGATGGCTTTGGCTAATAGCTCCGAGATATAGCCGCGACTGTCGTTCACGATTCGGCGATTGAGCATCGGCGTGCCGCCAAAAGCTTTGTCATCCTGAAAGTAGGCAGCTCTGTTCTCGTTAATGCGAACTTCTAACGGTACGCCCAGTTCTTTGCAATAGCCCAAGATGGCCGTGTGGTGGTAAGGAATTCGCGCTGGCCCAGAATTAAAATACAGCCCTTCGTCAAAAGAACAGGACTGCTCACTGTCTAATTCGGTGACGACATCGCCTCCTCTAATCGTTTGACAGCGGCCGCCAGGATAATCGCGGGCCTCTAGAATTTGGCAGCTGTAGCCTGCTTTGTTCAGTTCGTAGGCAGCGGTGAGTCCAGCGATGCCTGCGCCTAATATGGCAACGCGCGTACCGTTGCCAGACTGTGCCTGCAATTCTACTTTGGGCGCTGCGCCCGCAGATGCGAGCAGTCCCATCTCTTTCATCGTAGTCAGCACCGCTGCGGTTCCACCGGCTCGGCCCACTAGCTTTAAAAATCTGCGTCTTGAGGGCGATCGCACCGCTTGCCGAGCGAGCGAACGAACTACAGAACGATGAGGGTTTGGCATTAGTTTAGGAGACTATTTCAGTGCAGGCTTTAACTAGGAGTATGAAAAACAACAATTAATAAAACTGTTCGCCACGCCACCAAACTTGAAGTCAGCAGTATGCTTTTTGTTAATTTTTCCTTGTATTGTTTCTCTAACGCTTCTTTAATGACAGCTGTACTCACCGCTGCATACCCGCCATTCCGTAGCCAACACTACATTTATTTTGAGGGCTGACTGCTTTACTTGTTATGACAACAAAACAATAGGTTATAGTCGCGCATCGTATCTGCCCAGAGTCGTGAAGCTGTAAGCATTAGAGTCGCTGATGATAGAAACGCTAGTCAAAGCCAAAAGCCTAGAAGAGAAAAGCTTAGAAGAACAAGCCAAGGCGCTGGGAATTAAGTTCTTTCTAGTCTCTTATACCGATTTGCTGGGCGGCACCCGTGCCAAGCTAGTCCCGGCGGCCAAAATCTCCTCAGTAGAACAAGATGGCGCTTTCTTTAGCTCATTTGCCTCTAATTTGGGGCTAGGGCCCGATGCCGCTGAAATCGCGGCTATTCCCGATTCTAGCTCGCTGATTCAGCTGCCGTGGGAGCCGACCGTCGGCTGGGTAGCGAGCGACGTGTATTTTGAGGGAAAGCCTTTTCCAGCTGCGCCGCGAATGATTTTGGGCCGGGTGATCGATCAGTGTGAGGCCATGGGCTACACCTACAAAGCTGGGGTAGAAGCGGAATTCTTTTTACTGAAGAAAACAGACGCTGGCTACGTTGTTGCTGATGAGCGAGATACGGCTGAGCGACCCTGCTACGATCAGCTTAATCTGATGCGCCAGTTCGACCTGATCTCCACGGTCGTGGGCTATATGGAACAGCTGGGCTGGGAGCCCTATCAGTGTGATCATGAAGACGCTAACGGTCAGTTCGAGCTGAACTGGGGTTACAGCGATGCAAAGACAACGTGTGATCGCCATGTCTTTTTTAAGTACATGGTCAAAACGCTGGCCGAAAAGCGCGGGCTGACGGCGACCTTTATGCCGAAGCCTTTCAGCCACATTACCGGCAGCGGCGGCCATGTTCACAGCAGCCTGTGGCAAGGTGATGTCAACAGCTTTGAACAAGATGCCGATGCAGGTGGGCTCTCACCGGTTGGCTACAACTTTTTAGGTGGTGTTTTAAGCCATACAAAAGGACTCACTGCCTTGTTTGCGCCTACGGTGAACTCCTACCGGCGGCTGGGTGCGAGTGCTACGGCTTCAGGCAGCACCTGGACGCCAAGATACATCTCCTACGGCGGCAACAACCGCTCACAGCTGCTGCGTATTCCTGAATCGGGTAGATTTGAATGCCGCTTAATTGACGGTGCGGCAAATCTCTACCTGGCTTTGGCCGGGCTGTTAGCCGCAGGGCTAGAGGGTATTGAAAAACAGACGTCGCCAGGCGAGAGAATTGACGAAAATCTCTTTGCTCGTGGTGCCGAGTTCCCCGACTTAGAGACGATTCCGACGAATCTGTTTGAGGCGCTGAGCGCTCTAAAGCAGGACAGTCTGTTGATGGATACTATCGGTGAACTTGGTGCAAAGACATTCTTTGAGTTCAAGGAAAAAGAGTGGAGTGAGTTCTGTTCTATGGTGACGAACTGGGAGATGGATCAGTATGTCGATATCTAGTGCGTCGACTGTCTAATTGGCCAAGCTGAGAACTCTTCCTCTGTGCCTCCTCTGCGCCCTCCTCTGTGCCTATGTTCTGTATGCTTCTACCCTTATGCTGCCCCCATGTCGCTTACTACCTACAACTTCCCCACTAAGATTCGCTTTGGTCCTGGTGCCTGCGCTGAGCTAGCAGAAACGCTGAAGGACACAGGTATTCAACGCCCCATGCTGGTGACTGACAAAGACATTGCCGAGCTGCCCTGGTTTTCGCGAATTGAAGGCTTGCTAAAAGACTTTGACGCTCAGACGTTTAATGGCGTATGGGGGAATCCAGTTGTCTCTCAAGTAGAGGCTGGTGTGGCCGCCTATCAGCAGCATAGTGCCGATGGTATTGTGGCAGTCGGTGGTGGTGCGCCGATGGACGTGGCAAAGGCGATCGCACTCTTGGCCAACCATCCCGGCCATCTATTTGACTACCAAGATGAAGCGAGCACCCGCCCGATAGACCAGCCGATTCCACCCATCGTCGCAATTCCAACAACGGCGGGCACCGGTAGTGAAGTGGGCCGCAGTGCCGTCATTTCTGACGATGAAACCCACGCAAAAAAGATTATCTTTGATCCGCAGCTGTTACCTAAAGTTGTTCTTGCTGATCCTAAACTGTTGCTAGGGTTGCCTGCTGGCATTACGGCAGCTACGGGCATGGACGCGCTGACCCATCTGATTGAAGCCTTTCTGGCAAAGGGCAGCAATCCGCTGTGTGACGGCATTGCCCTAGAAGGCATTTATTTAGTCTCGCAGCACCTGAAAGACAGCGTTTCGTTTGCCCGGCAAATGGCCGCTGGAGAGAGCCCTGACCAGGCGGCGCACTTGCGCGCTCGCGCTGGAATGTTAAACGCGTCAATGATGGGTGCGATCGCTTTTCAAAAAGGCCTGGGCGTCACTCATTCCTGCGCTCATGCCCTCTCAACCATACACAACACACATCACGGCTTGGCTAACGGTGTCATGCTGCCTGCCGCTATGCGATTTAACCTGGAGGCTGCGCCCGACAAGTTCTTACGAATGGCGCGAATTGTTGAGCCAGCCGCCAAGAGCGGTGAGGCGCTGATTGACTGGATTGTTGAGCTATCTCAGGCGGTAGGGTTGCCCAGCTCTTTGCATGCACTGGGCGTCTCTGAGGACTCGGTAGAAAAGCTAGTGGGTGTTGCTATTGCCGACGCCTGTCACCCTTTTAACCCTAAGCCGGTCAATAAAGAAGACTTTTACGCTATTTATCGAGATGCGCTAGCTGCCTGAACAGATGCCATGCAACAGATATTACGGAACAGATGCTATGACTGATTTTCTCTCTGTAATTAATCCGGCAACTGAAGAACTGATCAAAGAGATTCCAGTTGATGATGAGGCGGCGGTTGCCAAGAAAGCCATCAGTGCCCGAAACGCTCAAGGTGCCTGGGCGGCGAAGCCTCTCTCCGAGCGCCTAAAGCCCATCGAAGCGTTCAGCCAGCTGCTTGTTCAAAAGGCTGACACTTTAGCCGCGACAATGACTGCTGAGACGGGAAAGCCAATATCTCAAGCTAAAAGCGAGATATTGGCCACGCCACAGCGAATTGACTTTTTTGTTGAAAACGTTGCGCAGGTGATGGCCGCTCAGACGGTACATCACGAACCCTGGTCCGCCCTGCCAGGAACAGGTCAGCTAGAAGAGATTTTGGCCTACGATCCACTCGGTGTCATCGCGAATATTTCTGCCTGGAACTATCCTTATTTTGTGGGCAGCAACGTATTTATTCCGGCGCTGCTCACTGGCAACACCGTTCTGTACAAACCTTCAGAAATTGCCACCATGACTGGGCTAGCGATTGCAGATCTGCTATACGAATCAGGCATTCCTGAGGATGTGTTTATTCCTGTATTGGGTGCTGGGCTAACCGGTGCGGCGCTGCTAGAACAGCCGATTGACGGTGTATTTTTTACTGGGTCGTATGCGACTGGGCAGAAGATTGCGATCGCCGCTGCGCCCAAGCTAATCAAAGTTCAGCTAGAGCTGGGCGGTAAAGATCCGGCCTATGTTTGTGAGGATGTGGAGGTTGCGATCGCTGCAGCAAGCCTAGCCGACGGCGCGTTTTACAACAATGGTCAAAGCTGCTGCGCTGTAGAGAGAATTTATGTTCACAGCGATGTGTACGACGATTTTATAGAGGCTTTTTTGAAAACTGTTGAAACGTTCACGCTGGGCGATCCGACGCAGCCTGACACTTATTTAGGGCCGCTGAGCCGTAAGCCGCAGATAGATGTACTGACTGCTCAGGTCTCTGATGCGCTGAGCAAAGGGGCCACCTTACGCTGCGGCGGCAAGCCGGTTGATCAGCCCTTTTCTCTTCGGGGCGTTTACTTTTCACCGACCGTACTGACCGAAGTCACTCATGATATGGCGGTGATGAAGGCGGAGACCTTTGGCCCGGTGATTGGCATTCAAAAGGTGGAGAGCGATCGTGAGGCGATCGCACTGATGAACGACACAGACTATGGCCTAACAGCTGCCGTCTATTGCCAGGAGCGAGGCCGGGCGACGCAGATTCTCAGTCAGGTTAACAGCGGTAGCGCGTATTGGAACTGCTGCGATCGCGTGAGTCCAAAACTTCCCTGGACCGGTCGAGGACATTCTGGCATGGGTGCAACGCTCTCCGCTGAGGGCATTCGCACATTTTTGCAGCCACGCGGCTGGCATTTACGAACCGGATAGTGCCGGATAATCCGCACCGGATAGTCCGTTCATTAGCTGTTCAATAATTTTTCAACCGCCTGTTTAATCCTGGCTTCGTCCGCTTCATTCTGATACGGATTACCCGCCCGGTGGCCCCAAATAGAGTCAATCGGCTGATAGTCACTATTCGGCATCAGCGCTGCTTCTCGCTTACAGTCTTCTGGGGTAAAGTACAGGTCTGTGGTGGCAGGCATTACTAGCGTCTTTGCCGTAATCGCCCCTAGCGCTTTCTCGTAGTCTCCTTCGTAAATCGGATTATTGCTCACATCGCACCGCAACCAGGTCTCAATCATCGCCAGCAAATCATGCGGATCGCGTCTGCGATAGCCCGCTTCCCAGCTGCGTAAAAGATAATCTTCTAAAGACTCGTATCCCCACGCTAAATAGGGTTGCTCTCGGTAATAGGCCTGCGAGGCAGCCCAGCTGGCATAGATCTGCGTAAACGTATGGAACCCGCGATCGGGTGTTTCTTCAAATCGCTCACCGTTCCAAGCCGGATCGCCCTTCAGCGCCGCCCGCAAACTGTACAAAAAGATCCGATTGTGGTCGGTCGTCTTAGCCGTGCCACACAGCGCGGCTATTCTCTCTACGCGCTCAGGATGCAACGCCCCCCAGTGGTATCCCTGCTGCGCACCCATCGACCAGCCATACACCAGCGCCAGCCGCTCAATTCCCAGACTTTCTAGCAGCGAATTTTGAGCAGCTACATTGTCGCAATGCGTAAAGTAGAAGGCTTTTTCCTTTGCGATCTCACAGTTACTAGGCGACGTAGAAAGCCCATTGCCAAACATGTTGGGTATGATGATGAACCAGTCCGTAGGATCCAAAATCCCGTTTGTACGAACGAGCCAGTCAACATCGGTATGCTGCGCACCGTAAGACGTCGGATAAAGAACAACATTGCTACGGTCTGAATTCAGCTGGCCGTAAGTTTGGTATATCAGCTTCGCTTCAGGAAGAACAACGCCGCACTGTAGCTCAAAGTCTTTTAGGATAAACGCCTGACTGTCTGTGCTCTTGCTGCCCATGACTTTACTGTCCGTGCTGTTAGATGTTCTCATCAAGCTGTTCTATGACTGCTCATGTTTTGCAGCATGTTTCTATTTACTCGAACATAGCCATTATCGACAGTTGAAAAGTGTTCTTTGAGAACAGTGTGGGCGGCTGGCAGTGCGCAGAAAGGAATAGAGGGGTAAAGGTGATGTTCTGCGTGATAGGGCATGTTCCACATTAGAAAGCGCAGCGGCCACAGCGTTAGCGTTGTGCGCGTGTTCGCCAGCGGATTGTCGTTGTAAGTGCAGCCAGTGTGTTCAGCTAGTAGCACAAACCGCAGCAGAGGTTGACCGATCGCAAGTGGTAGTATCCAGTAGGTAAACAGAAACCAGGGGTGCCCTGCGACGATGGAGATGAGAGCGATCGCACCATATGCGCCTAGCTGCCACCGGGTCGAGCGAATGACTGAATCGTAAGCGCTCTCGGGTATATAAAAGCAGCCTTCTAACTGGCCTAGCGCGACTTTGGCATGTCCAACAATCTTACCTTTCCACCACGGAATACCGCTGAGAACCCACAGGTACTGTGCGATGTTTTGCGGCTCTAGATCGGTTAGCTCTGGGTCTTTTCCTTCAATGCGCGTATAGCGGTGATGCCATTTGTGATAGCGCCGATAGAAGGTGCTGTTGTAAAAAGAAAGCAAGCCCGCTAACCAGGCGATCGCATCATTTGCCCTAGCACTTTTAAAGGCAGTTCTATGGACGCACTCGTGCAAAGCGCAAAACATAAACGCTAAACTGACACCGTACACTGCCAGTCCGAGTATCTGCCAGCCACCGGTCGCCTGCGCCCAAACGTACCCGCTGACGGCTACAACCATCAGGTGTAGACCTATTCTCAAGGCTCCAGCCAGATTTGTGCGCTGATTCAGCGTTTTCAGCACGTCAGCCGGTAGTACCTGGCGCGCGTTGGTTAAAAGAGATAATTCATCTGTATTAGTGGTATCGGCATTAGTGGTATCGGCGTTGGTTCTATCAGCGCTAAAAGCACGATCAGTCGTTATCGATTGCATGGTAGATTTGCACGACGCTTAGCGTGTTGCTTCAGGAGGTCAAAAATAATAGCTTGTTATAACAAGTGTAAAATTAACACACTCAAACCAGACTAAACAAGGGCCTCTTGCAAAAATAATGTTCTCTTTGAGATCTGCTTGCCAGGCTCTATGCTTTAAGCTCTTTTATTGAAGTCTCCAAGTCGGACGTTAACTATCAGACATTCTGCAATTTTCTCCTATCTCTATGGTTACTCCTCTCCATGTCAGCATTTCAGAAAAGCTTCGACATCAGATAGAAGCCGGAGACTATGTGTCGGGCGAAAAGCTGCCCAGCGAGCATGAGCTGATGAAAACGTTTCAGGTAAGCCGGATTACCGTTCGTCAGGCGATCGCTAACCTGGTAAATCAGGGGCTGGTCAGCTCACAGCAGGGAAAAGGCGTATTTGTTGTCCCTCAGCAGAAGGTGACCTACTCGCTGTCGAGTCCGATGGTTCTGCTAGCAGACGATTTGTCTAAAAAAGGCATTGAGCTTACCTTTAAGAACCTGACCTTTCGTAAAGTGCGATCGCCACAAGAAGTCCAGACTGCCTTGGCCTCAGCAGAAAAACAGGTTTATCTACAAAAGAAACTGCTGTACATGAATGGCGCAGTCGGCGCTATCGATATCAGCTACATTTTACCGGAATTGGGTAAGTCACTTGGCCCGCAGCTAAAGCAGGAGATGACCTTTGTGGTGCTAGAAGAGTGCGCGATCGCCATCGAAAGTATTGACGCCACCATTGAATGCACCCGCGCCGACTACGAGACTAGCGACTACCTGGAAGTCCCCCTTGGTCATCCTCTCATTGTCTATCGCTACATTGTGTACGGCCCCGCGCAAAAGCCCATTCTCTGGGGTGAAACCCTCTCCCGCGCCGACCGCTTCTGCTATTCACTCAACATTCAGCCATAAAAAAAGCTCGTGATCATAGCCATCACGAGCTTTTTGTTCAACAGACGCTATTTATCATATGAAGGAAGGTAGCCTATTCAGCTACTAAGCCGTCACCGCTTCCACCTCAACCTTTCGCACCGTACGCCGCCGCTCCCCACGACGAACCCCGCCTGCCATTTCATACTCGTTACTCTTCTTTCCATACTTAATCGCTACACTCATCAGCATATTCTCAGACAGCGTCGCCAATGCTTGCTCAGATGCTGCCAGATTGTTATAAGCTTCATCCACCTTAGAGAGCAGTGTATTATAAGTATTCAAATCTACCCGAACAGCTTCTACCTGTGCAGCAAAAGCCTCATTGGAAAGGCCATTGCCAAAACTCAGTTTAGGATTGATAGACTGCATTCCGGCTAGGCGCTTCTCAGCCTTGGGCAAAACAGTCGATTTCTTTTTAGGACGTGTCATAAAACACCCGTAAGTAGTTAGTTTTCAAAAACGCTGAAGCCATCTAAAGACAACGCCTTAGTAAATTATTCAGCTACTTTAACCATGCCCGTATATGCAGACAAAAAGCACATGGCTTTCTCCGTAAAAATTTGTATTTTATGCAAAGCCTCGTTTGATTGTTGAGCAGGTCTCAGTAATAGCTCGGCTACAGCGAAAACAACAAACGTATGCGTAGAAAGTGAAGACAGCAAGCCTTGTAACTTAGGCAAATAGACTTATTGTTTAGACGAGAAGCCTAAAGGTGTAGGCATTAGTTGCGATCGCCCAAGCAATCAGCCCTTTCGTCTCAGCATTAACAAGAAACGTTCACGCATTAAGCCTGATTGTGTAGGTAGTAGCAGCGATCGCACTGACATTAATAGTTAGTGTCTTCACACCAAGGCTTTTAGCGCAGACAAAAAGCCTTAGTGCGTGCGTATTTTGCAGTGGACGATTCACAAAACCTAATCTGTCTTTATTCGCTTCGTTAAAATCGCCATCACCTCATCGCCGCGTCCTGTGGTAATGGGCCGACTCCAGTCATTCGGCTCAGCGTAGCCCAGCTTATGCAATGTTCGAATGGTCATCTCTATCGCGCTGATTGTGCCAAATAGCATATGCCGAATGTGCTCTCGGCTTGTGCCCTGTTCATTTGGTGGAACAAACGCTGCTCCGGCGGTAGCTGCCGCTTGAGATGTCGGTATCTGTGGGGCGAACGAACCCGTGGACGCCGCAGCGCCCGTTGCAAGAGATGTAATCATGAGATCTGGTTTTCCTTTTGGTCTTTTTTACGTGTTTTTAGGAAACCAGAACCCAAAAGACCTTAGCCACCCCGCAAAGTGTGGTGCAAATCGAGGTTGCTAAGGTACATTGACCTTAGCTTCCAGACTGGCGCGTTCAGTTTGGGAGTTAGCGGCTAGTGGGTGCTCGTAACACCTGCTAGTCGCGCTTTGGATCAGTTGAGTTCTGAAGAGATAGGCGTGATGAGCATCACAGCCTTGATATTGACGATAGGGCGATTTTTGGTCTGAGTCAAGCTGCAATGGTAAGAAGGCTGTCTAACATTGTCTGATAGCAATAGCTGCATATGGTGCGCTGCATTACGCGTCGAACTAAAACGGTTTAAGGCTAGAGATACCTCAATAGCGCCGATAATGTTCAACTGCGCAGACATGCGATCACTTTAGAAGCACTGCTATTTATAAACTGAAGGTGTGAGTAATGCCATGGAAAACTTGTTCACGGCGATAATAGTGAAGAGGCGGGTTCTAAGGAAGAGATTTTGGTTTGAAAGTTCCAAAGAGGCTGCCAGTTATCACTTTCAACTTCTAAGTCCTACTTATCACAGTCTCAGATCGACGCTAAACCCTATTGATAAATACATTCTGCATATCTATCAATCTCAAAACAGTTGCCCAAGCTTGCAATCTGCTAAAACTCGCAATTTTCATTTCCCATACTCAACAGCAAAACTAACTTGATGAAAACATCAGGAATTGTCCTCTCGAATCAACCATTTCGGCAGAGTTTTACATAGGCTTATGTGGAACCCTAATGCAAACGTTATCAAATATGATAACCGCTTCGTGAGCAAGCTCTGTCATAATCCGCAGTATGGGTAGAGCGGGCAGAGCATTAAGAAAGGTCTTAGAGACTGAGAATATCAGTCAGAGTAAGCTAGCGTCTGCTCTAGGCGTAGACCGACCTATCGTCTTTCGCTGGTTTCATGAGAAGACGGACCCAGCTGCCGAGACAGTAGCAAATATAGTTGAGGCATTAAGAAGCTTAGAGCCTAATGCGGCCACAGAATTTATTCATCTTTACCTGGGTAGCTCACAGTCAACGCGAACTGACAACGTCTCAGAAGCATATCTCCAGAAATTACCTGAATCTGAACAGCTGAATATTTCAGCTCTCTCGCGGCTCTTTTCAAACACCACAAACTCATACAAATATCTCTTCTTTCTATCTTTGTTAGATATTCTTATGAGGAGACAGTTCGACGTTCTTTCGCCTATTAGCTTTCAAGAAATTATTGTTGAAATGCTATCGAACGCCTGGTATCCTCACACTTTTTTTAAGCTATCGTTCGGTCGTCAGGATAGAATCGCTCAGAAGCTAGACTCTCTCCGCATATCTTCTGAAGAACCTATTCTTCACTTTAAAGATGCAGATAAAAGACTACTCAGAAAGACAATAGCCTCTCAAGATCTTAAAGATGCAGTGGCTCTTCTGCGACGATATGTTCCATTTAGATTAATTGTTCCGTTCTTAGAACCTGAGCTAGAAGGAATCAGCCGTGGAAAAGGTAGTCAGGTAGACGCAGCGCTACCGGCTATTGCTAATCGATGCTTTGAGAAGAGAAAGCCTCTGTATAGATTTGATTCAGACAAACAAAAAGAATGCCGTTCAATTGTGGTTCATCCAGAGTGGGCTGCGTATTTAGAAAGACATTACGTCATCGTACGCAGCTGGCTAGCTTGGGAATGGATGAATTATATGCAGAAGCGTAACCCTAGCACTCCCGCAATATCGAGCAAACTGTTTCCTCCAACAAAGCGAGGCTCATTAGGAAAGCAAACTGACTACTGGAAAGCAGTGCTCAAATCGAAAGAAATACGCTGCATCTACTCGTCGCAGCTTATTGATAATAGGAACATTTCCTTAGATCACTATCTACCTTGGTCCTTCGTCGCTCACGATCGTATATGGAATTTGATTCCTACTTTACGAGAAGTGAACTCTTCAAAGAGCAACCAAATACCATCTAGAATCTATTTTGAGAGTTTTGTAGAGCTCCAGCACACAGGATTAACCACCACGCACAAGATGCTGACTGAGAAACAATGGATTCAGAAAGTAGAACCTTATATTGTTGACATGGGAATCAACGAGAAGAAAGATCTTTTAGATGTAGACAAGCTACATAATGCGTACGACAAACTAATTAGCCCACTGTCATCAATAGCTTCTAGTCAAGGCTTTTCAACTGAATGGACATATGTAAAATAGTCTAGATGCTGCCAGAACATAGCGGTAGCCAACAAAGAGGAATGCACCTTGGCACACTAAACGTTCTTGAAATTATTGACTCAGGAAAATCATGCCGACTGCGTCAGATTGAAATGGTTGAAGATGAGCGTGCGATCAATGCCAAAAGGGATAGACTTCAGGCCCAACTCATTGAAAACATTCCTGAGCTAATTGTAAACGGCGATAAAATCAGTCAGTCTAAATCGGGATGGCGGGATTCGAACCCACGGCCTTTCCGTCCCGAACGGAACGCGCTACCAAGCTGCGCCACATCCCGTTAATTACTCTGGTGAGCAATTAATGTCTAATAAGAGTATCACAAGCTTTTGCAAATTAGCTGTAAAAAATAGTGTCGCTCTCCTGATGGTAGTGCTCTCCTGATTTACCGAGGGGGAAGGTGAAGGGCTTATACAGCCACTGCACCCTTTGCAAAGAATCGACTTAGAACTATAGATAAAGCATCATTGGTGCTAGAACTTATCAACGTCTGTCGGTACACTGCTGTGGGCACCTTTGGTGTGTGAGCTTTTATTCTTTAAATTCTTAGCGCGACTGAACTATGGCTTCTGTTTCCCCCTCTACGTTTGTTGGTAAAGCAATCAAGTTTGGCACAGACGGTTGGCGTGGCGTCATTGCCGCTGACTTTACGTTTGACCGGGTGGGTAAGGTGGCGGCTTTGGCTGCGCAGGTCTTGGAAGAAACCTATGGCAGTAACGGTAGCAAAACGGTGATTGTGGGCTACGACCGACGGTTTCTATCCTCAGATTTTGCTCGGCATGCGGCGGAGTCCATTGCGGCAGCAGGGTACGAGGTAAAGCTGTCTGAGTGCTTTGCGCCAACGCCTGCTTTTAGCTGGGCGGCGTTTGATCAAAAGGCGCTAGGGGCGATCGTTATTACGGCTAGCCACAACCCGGCGGCATACAACGGGCTAAAGATTAAGAGTGCTTTGGGGGGCTCGGTGCCGCCAGAGGTGACTGAAAAGGTGGAGGCGAAGCTGAGCCAGAGC
>CALDSK010000245.1 GCA_937911865.1 uncultured Synechococcus sp. | reverse complement strand
CCTGTCTACCTTTCAGCCTTAAAGGCCAAAATTGTTCCGATTCTATACATAGGCGGATATCACCTGGGAGGTAGATGTCCAGCCAATTTCCTTGAGGGATAGAGAAGCATTGGAGAGCTACAGACGGTCAGTCATTGAATCCAGCCAGAAAGCAGACATCATCTGGCGTGAAATAGCAATCTTTAGAACTCGGAAGAGGTTTGAACGGTTTAAGCAGCGCTTGGTGGAGTCTCTACCAAGCTATAACTTGGCTTACTATGAAGAACTTCCAGAGAATTCTCCTGCAAAAGTTAACTTCTTAGTCATAGATAATCAAGAGGTATTTTTGCTTAGTAATGCTATCTCATTGGTAGTCAGACAGCCTGACATTGTGCAGTTCTTCTCTAGTTATTACGAACGTCTCTGGAGCAAAGCCAAGGTCTTAAAGGTCAATAGTGACATCAACTACGATGCGCTGAAGGAGCTAGAAGCTGAGTTTGAGCAGCGCTCATAAGTCTTACAGTTCTTCTGCTGTACTCACCCCACCCCACGAACAAACAGGTTAGAACCAGCTGTAGCACAGGAGACGTAGTAAATTATGTTCTGCAAGCTTATATGCGATGCTCTATCAAACTCCATAGGTCTCTGAAGTATCAGATATGTCTTTCAAGTTAGGTCTCTATGACTTTTTCGCCCAGTTGATTGGAGGTAGCTTCTTTCTAGCCGCGATCCTATACGTACTACAGAAGGTCATGCCTCTTCCTATAACCATTCTTGATGCCTCGGCCTCACAGCTAGTGATACTAGGCACGGTCGCCTATGTAGTCGGATACGCTGCGTCTCGAATTGCCTACTATTGGTACGGCCTCTGGTTACCGGAAAACCTGCACGGTCGCATTGTGGAAAGCCTTTCGCATGAACTTAGAGCAAAGATGAATGTTGAGATCAGAGAGCTAGATTGGTACACTTTGGCCGCTTTCATTAAGAAGCACAACTTAGATATGGCGCAAGATGTCGTTCAGTATCATGCAGTAAGCATGATGCTTAGAAGTACAAGTCTTGGATTGCTGGTCTTTGCTGCGATCTTCTTCATAGAGCTTATATTCTTCACTAGCAACATAGCGGGACAAATTCTACTCAGCGTAACTTGCTTAGTAACCTCTATTCTCCTTATACAGGAGGCTGTGAGGTATCACGAGTTCTTCTTCAGGAGCATATATCAGTCGGTTATTGCTCTACTACTGGAAGCAGACCAGCTTTCGACTATGTTCAAGGACAAACCTGCGGCTTAGAAGTTAAGCGCTCTACCATTCTGGGAAAGAGTAGTGTCCCGTGACCTACGTTTGTGGCACATAGAATATGGAACGAGTTGTGGGACAGTCAAAATGGACGAAACTCGTCTGCGCTCACAACGTCTGCAAGCAGTCGCAAAAAGGGTCCCTTCTGACACAGTAGTACAGAGCGCAATCACACAGACAAGACAAAGGGGTGAAGTTGTTATGGCGGTGGATGACGACCTAGCAACTTCTCTTCTGCTCGTATCGCCACCATCGTTGGCCGATTCAAGTCGAGCGCACTTACTGTTGCTCTGCCAATTGCAGTGAGTCCAACAACTTGCACATCATCCCAACTAAAATGTTCTTTCCATTGTTGTTGGCGAGGATGAAATACGCTTGCTTCCTGACCTGTTAATGGATCTTCTATCTTTTGACGAGCGCCCTTTCGCAAAGAGCATGAAACACAAGCCAAAGCCAGATTATCAGCGATTGTTGCGCCTCCCGCTGATGAAGGGACAATATGATCGATGTGAAAGGTAGCTACTTGGCCAACTTGCGAGATGCCGCAATATTCGCAACGGTTACCTGCTCTTTGGATAACAAGCTGGCGCAGTGAGGATGGAATTGAACTCATTTATCCCTGCTGCATCACCCGAGTGGAGCGTAAGCGAAGCAAGGACAAAAATTCTGATAGCTCTACAAGCCCCTCTGCTTCCTGACGCTCTGCCTGAGTCAGCGCCTGACCCTCATCCTGACGATCTAGAAGCTGGTGTAGCCGTGCTTGAACCGCTTCCGGTAGCTCGAATTGAGTTAACTCAACGGGCAGCTCGATAACTTCAGGCATAGTGCTGACGGCTCATATCTATAAATTCAATGCTTCGTCTATTGTAGAGGAAATTGATTGTCCTTCTGCCAGTCGAGTTCAACTGGAAGCGTATGAATGTCTTTGCGATCGCAGGTAGTCTCCGAGCTAGCTCGTCTAATGTTGCGCTAGTTCAGGCTATTGCAGAACTAGCGCCCTCAGGAATCACTGTCACGACTTTTAATGCACTAGGTGAGCTTCCTTTGTTTTCTCCTGATGTAGATACCAGCGAACCGCCACCAGTCGTTGCCAGATTTAGAGAGCAAATCACTAATGCTGATGCCATTCTTATCTGTACACCAGAGTATGCCTACGGAATGCCGGGCTCGCTGAAGAATGCTCTTGATTGGTTAGTTTCGTCGGCAAGCCTCTACAAAAAGCCAGTTGCAGCAATGAGCGCATCACCTTCACCACGCGGCGGTGATAGAGCATTGGCATGGCTACTTCAAACGCTGACGGCGTTAGATGCCAACGTACCTGAAAGTGCTTCGTTTCCCATCTCAATTATTCGCAACGAAATAGACGTTACTCGTCTAATGACGACAGAACTAGGAAAGCGATTTTCAACCATGTTTGCGGCACTTGAAGCAGCGTCGTATTCTCGCAAAGATATTGACCGTATAAGGTCAACAAATTGATGTCTCAGTAAGTCTTAAACCTTTCAAGAATTGACTTTTGAGACATTATCTGAGACACACTTTTTGCATCCTCTCAAAACGTATAAAAAACGAGAAGGTCAAATATACTAACAAGTGCGCTTGCTGAAGCATAGT
>CALDSK010000244.1 GCA_937911865.1 uncultured Synechococcus sp. | reverse complement strand
GGGAGGTGCCAGTGCCTTGGAGACCTCCGATTCATACCTAAATTCAGCAACGCCAAAAAGCGGATTATCCTAAAAGATAAGGAAAGAAAGGAAAAGCCAGACAAGAGCAAATGATTGAACCAGGTTAGCAAGCGTAAAGATAATCAACACCTATGAAGCAAACGTCTTGGACAACCCTTTTTTACGAAACTCGTACGAGAATCTTGTTATTTTCTGGATTTCTGCTGCTGCTAACCGCAGGCCTGGCTATTCCAATTTTCAGACATCTTTTATTTACTCATATTGATATCCGCGTTGAGCAAGATCTCAAAGAAGAAAGAGAAGATTTTATAGCGGCCTACAATGAATGGGAGGAGAACACACCAGACCAAACAATCCAAGAATTCAGAGGATTTGTTCAAGAACACTTTCAAGGAGTTCGCCTGGAAGACGATAATACTCAAATTATCCTGATTGACGATGAGTTTTATCGGGCACAGCCGTTGCCATTAATAAAACCTCTACGTTCGGGCTCTGAGCTATTCAGGCAATTTCAGCGCATTCGCCAACCAACTGGCACAGAGCGATATCAAACAGGTCAGTCCGAGTTTGGCACCATTCTGTATAAGGCTGATCCGATCTTTATAGACGGCGAACGGAGAGGAACTTTTATCGCGGCGCACAGCTCAGCAGGCGAGCGCCGCGAGGCACTCATGGGTGTCTATATACTGATACGGGTTTTGTTCTTTGTGCTGCTGATTTCTCTATTGCTGTCGTGGGTCACAGCAGGACGACTCATGGCTCCGGTTTCTGCACTCGCCAAAACCGCTCGCACAATCAGCGAATCAGACCTCAGCCAAAGAATTTCTCCACCCGCAAGCGATGGAGAACTCGCTGAGCTTACCCACACATTCAATGCCATGATGGATCGCATTCAGGGTGCTTTTGACAGTCAGCGCAACTTCATTAATGACGCCGGGCACGAGCTCAGAACCCCCATCACCATCATTCAAGGCCATCTTGAACTGCTTGAAGATGACCCTCAAGAAAGACAAGAAACCATGGAACTTGTCATGGATGAGCTCGACCGAATGGGCCGAATGGTAAGCGATTTATTGCTGCTCGCAAAATCGGAAAGGCCCAACTTTCTACAGACAGAAACCATCGACACTAAAAACTTCACCGAGGAGCTGTTTGCCAAAGCGGCAGCACTGGGTGAACGAAATTGGCAGCTGACCGTAGAAAGCCACGCCGAAATGATTGGCGATCGGCAAAAGCTGACTGGCGCGCTGCGCAATCTGCTTAAAAACGCGGTGCAACACACGCAGGCTCACGACAAGATAGAGCTTGGCTGTCGAATACAGGTAGGCATCAGCAACAGCCTTCAAGTACAGTTTTGGGTCCGTGACACAGGAGAAGGCATTAAACCTCAAGACCAGCAGCGAATTTTTGAGCGATTCGCAAGGGCCGGACAGCGCCGCTCGGAAGGGGCTGGGTTAGGACTGGCCATCGCTAGCGCCATCATAGAAGCGCACGGTGGCAGATTGGAGTTGACCAGTCAGTACGGTGAGGGAGCAACCTTCTACGTTGTGCTACCGCTCTCACCACAGCCGCTAGAGACCTTAGCGCCTACCTGAGGTCAACCCCGCAGTCGATAGCCCATGCCTCTGACCGTTTCGATTAGGTCATTCCCCAATTTCTTACGCAGATAGCCAACATATACGTCCACAATGTTCGATCCAGGGCTGTAGTCATAGCCCCAAACTTGGTCTAGCAGTTGCTCGCGGCTCAGCACCTGTCCCGAATGGCGAAACAGAACTTCTGCCAGCGTAAACTCGCGCGCAGGCAAATCAATTGTCTTACGTCCTACCTGTACCTGACGTGTGAGCAAGTTCAAGACGACATCGCCCGCCCGTAACACTTGCTCGGCTTCTGGCGTTTGGCTATGCCCTGCCGTTTGCCGCAAGCGAGCATTCACTCTTGCAAGCAACTCTTCAAAGCGAAAGGGCTTAGTCAAGTAATCGTCAGCGCCAGCGTTCAGCCCGGTTACCTTATCGCCAATATCGTCTCTAGCAGAAAGAATAATAATTGGCAAAACCGCGCCTTGACCGCGTAGCGCCTCAATTACTTCGTGGCCATCCTTGTCGGGTAGTCCCAAGTCCAGAATCATCAGGTCGAAGTCTGAATTGAGGACCATCGTGATTGCACTCTCACCTGTAGTCGCCACTTCTGTCATAAACCCCTGAGCTGACAGCCCCTTTTTAACAAAAGCCGCAATACGAGGCTCGTCCTCAGTAATTAAGATTCTGTGCATAGGCTTTTCCCCTTAAAGGAGGCGTTTCATACAATATTCCATAGATTTTGGATACAAACCGTAAGTGATGGCCAGAATTAATAACTTCGCTAGCTGTACCAAACTCATCAAGAAGGTGCGATACACTAGCAAAGTTAATTAACCATAAACGCGATCGCCCATGGTGGCCACCAGTACCCTTCACTATCAGCAGGTTCTACGGCTTAAAACCCAAGGAAAATCCCTGGGCCGCTTTACTCGTAAGGTACAAGAAGCCGTTGCGGCATCAGGCGTTCAAACCGGGCTGTGCTCAATTTTTCTACGCCACACCTCAGCGAGCCTGGTGATCCAAGAAAACGCCGACCCGGACGTGCTGCTCGACATGGAAACCTTCTTAGCCAAGCTTGTCCCTGAAGGCAACTACTACCGCCACAGCGATGAAGGCCCGGACGACATGCCAGCTCACCTGCGCACCGCGCTCACACATACCTCAGAGCAAATTCCGATTATGAACGGACGACTGGCGCTGGGCACCTGGCAAGGCATTTATCTGTGGGAACATCGGGGCCACGGTCACACTCGCGAAGTTGTTGTCCACATTACGGGGACCTAACTGATGAGCGATCAGAACAATCCGTGGCAGCAGGCCAGCGGAGCCCAAAAAAAAGACGCCAAAAAAGACTCAAGAAAAGATAGAAGAAAAAGTAAGAAAAGCCCTGGCCAAAAGAGTGGCTATAAATCTGCGCACCAAAAATCTACTCACCCAGCCTCAGGCAGACACAGCGTTAGAAAGAAATTTGAAAAGCCCTACCAGCCGGGCAGAAACAATATTATTGTTCCAGAGACGGAAAAGCCGGTTCTAAAAGGAAAAGGTCACATACCTCAGCGACCAGGAGAACCCTCGCAAGCAAAAAGCACCCACCGTCTGGTGGACGGCAAGATAGTAGA
>CALDSK010000243.1 GCA_937911865.1 uncultured Synechococcus sp. | reverse complement strand
CCCAACAAACCCCATTAAAGAAAGTACCCCCAAAGAAATTACCTTAAAGAAACCCAAAGAACAACCCAAAGAACAACCCAAAGAACAACCCAAAGAAACCCTTAAACAACCCTAAAAGAAATTCCACTAAGGAAGTACCCTAAAGAACCCCCCCCCAACAAAAACCCCCCCTGCGCATACCCCCCGCGGTCGCCCAAACGCATTTGTCCAACAGCGGCTCGTCTGTATGGCTACGATATTTTATCCAGGTTGCTGGTGGTTGTTCTATCAATGCACCAGAGACAATGCACCAGAGACAATGCACCAGAGACAATGCACCAGAGACCTCTCTCAATTTTCTTTGATTTGCCTTATGACTCCTCTTCAGCGTCGAATTCAGCGTCGAATGGCTTGAGGATGATGGTTGCCAAAGCGCCTGAAATGAGTCCCCAGAAAGCTGAGCCGATACCAAGCAGAGAAACCCCTGAAGCTGTGACCAAAAAGGTAATAAGAGCGGCTTCGCGATCGCGCTCACTGACCAAAGCCGCCGCAAGGCCATTGCCAATCGTACCTAGCAGTGACAGCCCGGCGATCGCTACTATCAGCTCCTCTGGCAGCGCTGCAAATACAGAGGCGACTGTTGCACCTAGTAGCCCAACTACAAGATAAAAAACGCCGGCTGCGATCGCTGCCACATATCGCCTATCGGGATCTTCATGCGCCTCTCGCCCCATCGAAATTGCTGCCGTAATCGCCGCTAGGTTCAAGGCGAATCCGCCGAAAGGTGCCAGTACCAGTGTGGCGATGCCCGTCCACCCAATAACAGGAGAGATCGGTGTGTTGTAGCCAAACGCTCGAATAACCGCGACCCCTGGTACGTTTTGCGACGCCATGGTGACTGCGAACAGCGGCAGCGCAATGCCAACTACGCCTGCTAGTGAGAATTGGGGAGCCGTAAAAATCGGTCTCGCTAGCTGAAACTGAAATTCATCTAGCTGCAATAAGCCCTGTACGCCTGCAATTAAAATCCCCAGCAGCAAAGCTGACAGCACCGCGTAGCGGGGAACACGTCGTCTCATTGTCAAATACAGCAAGAACATTGCAATAGTCATCATGAACTGGGTTTGCATTGCGGTGAACACGTTTAGCCCAAACCGCAACAGCACACCCGCTAACATGCCAGACGCCAAGGGCAGTGGAATCAGGTTCATCGCTCGCTCAAACCAGCCGGTAAATCCACACAAGATAATCAACCCGGCGCAGATTAAAAAAGCACCGATGGCTTCTGGCATAGAAACCCCTGCGGCGGCTGTAATCAACATCGCTGCGCCTGGCGTAGACCAAGCGGTAATGACCGGCTGACGATATCGCCAAGATAAACAAATGCTGGTCAGCCCTATGCCTAGACCCAAGGCCCATATCCAAGAGGCCACTTCTTCTGGAGAGGCCCCCAGTGCCTGTGCTGCTTGGAATACAATGACGCCTGCACTGGTAAATCCAACTAAAACCGTAATAAATCCAGCGACCACCGCTGAAACTGAGAAATCTTTTTGCAAGGTCATAGGCTGAGCACCGCCTGTTAACTGAGGTATCAGCCTACATAAGTGGAGCGCTCGTCGGATTGGATAAAATTGACCTGTCGGTATTGGCCCGGTGAGATGCCAAAGGTTCTCTTAAATGCTCGGGTGAAGTGGCTTTGATCGTAAAAACCACAGCTAAGGGCGATCGCAGTCAAAGACTGCTTGGTCCTTAGCGCTTGCTTCGCTCGCTTTAGCTGACAGTGCTTTTTGTATTGATGAGGTGGTGTTCCTACTTGTTGACGAAAGCAGCGAATCAGGTAGTAAGGATTCAGATGAACTAATCTGGCGATTTCTTCGATAGAAACATTTTCGCTGCAATGCTCTTCCAGGTAGCGACAGACGCGAGACATCGTCTGCTTTTCTGGCTTCGGACGGCTATCTATCGTGATGTGCTTAGAGAGAATACGAGAGAAGAATTGTAGTAGATGAGTTTGCTGTGTCAGCTTAGAGGTCGGTGAGTTTAATGCGTTAAACAGCTGGCAAAAAAGGACTTGCAAAGGCTCATCGTTTACAATAATCTCAGAGAAGTACGGCAGGACCTGTGGCGAATGTCCTAGCTGTTGCAGTGTTTCTCTGAGGGCGGCTGGCGTAATGTAGAAGTTTTTAAAGGCCCATCCTTCTACTGAAGCAGCTTCGCCAGTATGGACTTCACCCGGATTAATGCAGTTGAAGCTGCCTGGAGAATGCTGATGCGTCTTTCTTTGGTGAAAGCACTGTCCATGCCCGCGGTAGTTGAAGCCAATCGTGTAAGCCTCATGAAAGTGTTTGCTAAATCGGTGCTGAAAAATGTGAGCTTCAAAGAGCTCAATGCCTGCTATCGGTGCGTTCCAGAGCTTAGTAAATTCTTGAGGGTGTTTCACAAGAGACGCCTTGGATAGAAGAGCACTAAACCTAGAAACACTGAATGTTTCTGGTGACGCTTTATACCGTAATGGCAGACATCACCACATCTTGAAGCTGCTGCTGTTGTCGGAAATGAGCGATCGCACTTTCAACCACCGTCGTTCTTCCACTTAGCAGCAACAACAATGTATCTGCTGTTTGCTCAATGGTTTCTGTATGCAGATTATCTACGGTTTGAATCTGAGTCTCTGGAGAGAGTTTTGCAACTGCGATCGCCCGTAGCCGCTTATCGTCATAGGTATAGGCGTCAACTTTAAAAATGCTAGGTAAACGTTCTAGCGATCGCTTCAACACGGCTTGCTTTGCTAAGGTTGCTCTAAAGCTGAACAACAGCCTGCCATCTTCTACCGTATTCGTATCAATCCCGCTCCCTAAGAAGCCTTCTAGAGAAACCCCCCGATTAGAAAAAACAGCCGCTGCATCGGTTAAGGTGCCAGGCTTGTTGAGGGCTTGAACCACAAACATCCATCGATTCTCATGGGCATTATTCTCGGCATTATTCTCATAGGCCTTATTAGTAGAAACCTGCTTCTGGCTACTTCCCATCAGCGCTGTCCTCCAGCGAGATCCTCTCTAAGCCTGCGCTCCAGCTCGTCAGCAGTTTGCTGTAGCATTTCGGCTTCTTCTGCCCACAGCTGCAAGTTCACCACTCGCCTCCAGCCCGACGGCGTCACCACAATAGGCACTCCTAACGGCGTCCGAATATCGTAAAACTCACCCTCTAGCTTGACCTGACCAGAAACGACAATCTCCTTGCCCTGCAGTAAGTTCTGCACCAAATCAACCGTGACGTTCGCTGTTGCTGCGATGGTTTTCGCACCCGATAGCTGCGTGACAAAAGGCTTTATCAGTACGCGGACGTCGGGTGCCAGGCTGTCTACGTAGCGATACGCCGCTGGTATGTCACCGCTTTTAATTAAGGTGGCGACGCTCTGCTGTTCGTGAGCGACTTCTTTGGGAAACGACTGAATTTTGCGATCGCGCTGAATCCGCCGTCTAGTCGCTCGCAGCTCGTCCTTAGTCATGCCGTGAATCCGCACACTGCTCCATAGGGGCACCATGCCTGCTCCATGTTCTCCAACCACAAACCCCTGCACCAGCTGTCGCCGCACACCCAAATCCGCCGCAATCTCTCGGCGAAACCTGAGCGTATCCGAATACGCCCCCACCCCAATCACCCGGTGGCGACCCAGATAACGGCTAAATACCTCCACGGCCAGCTCTACCGGATTGGTCACAATAATCACCACCTCGTGACCATAGCCATGGGTTGCCAATGCCTTTGCATAGGTTTCAAAAATAGGTAGATTGTTTGCTGCCAGCTGCGATCTAGAGGTCACTTCTCCACCGACCGTCGCGCCTGCGGTCATCACCACAACGTCGGCAACAATAACTTCGGGCGCAAGGGCCACATCAAATATAGGCGCCTTTTCAGCGTAAGCATCGCTCAAGTCGCTGCAAATCCCGTACAAAATCTGATTGCTGCGTCCCGTTTCTCGGCCCACCAGCTGAAGTCTTTCGGTGGGCGCTAGCACGCCCAACACAACGAGCTGTGCCACAATCTCTCGACCGCAGTCGCCACTGGCCCCGATGATAGAAACGTCCATAGTGTCCTTACGTCAGGTTTTGCCTTGATATCAGCTTGGCGCTGCCGTTGCTTTCTGGGTAAGCGGTTGGGATTTATTCGGCTTCATTCACTTTGCCAAAACGGCGATCGCGCTTCTGAAAAGCCTTCATCGCCTGATGAAATTCAGAGGTATCAAAGTCTGGCCATAGCGTATCAGTGATGTAAAACTCTGAATAGGCCAGCTGCCAGAGCAAAAAGTTGCTAATCCGCATTTCGCCACTGGTGCGAATGAGCAAGTCTGGGTCGCTGATGCCAGAAGTATACAGATGACGGCTAAATAGCGATTCGTCAATGTCTTCGGGTTGCAAGCTTCCCTCTTTTACCTGGCTAGCGATCGCCTGGCAGGCCTGCAAAATTTCCTGCCTGCCCCCATAGTTCGTCGCCACAGAGAACCGAATACCTTGATTGTCTCGAGTCATCGTCACCGCTCGGTCAATCTCTTTTTGTAAGGTCTCTGGCAGCGCTGACAGGTTACCAACAAACTCAATGCGCACATCCTCTTCCATCATTTCTTTGAGTTCTTGGCGCAGCACCCGCTCAAAGAGCGTCATCAAAAAATCTACCTCGCGAGTAGGTCGCCCCCAATTTTCCGTTGAAAAAGCATAGGCCGTCAGCGCATCTATTCCCCAGTCACGACAGCACCGTAGCAGCTTTTTTAAGGTGTCTACGCCCTTCCGATGGCCCATAATGCGCGGCAGTCCTCGGCGTTTTGCCCATCGACCGTTGCCATCCATAATGACCGCAACATGAGACGGCATTCGTCCCTGCTCTAAATCCTCAGGGAGTGCTGTTGTGATATGAGAGACGCTAGATACGCCGAAATTTGCCGTCATTTCTTTTCCTGAGGAGTGGGGCGGGGCAGCTTACGCTTCACAAAGTTCAAGAAGTTGATTCCTTTGATGCTCAGCCGCCGTCCCAAGCTACGAAGTTGAGGGGCTACCGTATCACCATCCACCGAAGGAGAAAACTTATCAAGTAGCAATTCCCTCAGTTTACTGCTGGTTAGGGGCCGATTTAACAAGCCTTTCTCCGCCACAGAAATTGAGCCAGTCTCCTCAGAAACCACCACACAAATGCACTGCTCCACTCGCTCTGTAATGCCCATTGCTGCACGGTGCCTGGTTCCTAGCTGCCGGGAAGCGTCACGTTCTGAAATGGGTAAAATGACGCCTGCGGCTAACACCCGCGATCCACGAATGAGCACCGCGCCATCGTGCAGCAGCGTGGTGGTCTGAAAAATTGTTTGCAGGAGCTCTCGCGAGAGCTCCGCGTTGATCTTGACGCCAGGCACCGAAAAGTCGCTTTCTTCAATGGGCTCGTCTGTCTCTAGAATCATCAGTGCCCCAGTTCGATTCTGCGACAGCCCTTTTACCGCTTCGACAAGCTCATCAATTACGTTGTTGGCGGTGGATAGATGATTTTCTTGGCCAGTAAAAAGTTGAACAATTTCACCGCGTCCCAGCAGTTCTAATAGTCGCCTGAAATCGGCCACTAGCATAATGGCCAGTGCCACTGATGCACCCAACAGAATTTTCTCCATCAAAAAATGGAGTACAACTAACCCCAGCACACCGCTCAGTAGAGTGGCTGCCATAAGAATCATTAGCCCCTGTACCATCCACATCGTGCGGCGATCGCGAATCACCGACAGCACCATGTAAACCAGCACGAAGACTAAACCAATATCAATGATGGTGCGATACAAGAGTCAGGCCTGTTTCACCGTAGTCAACGTCAAAATTTTTGTTTTTTCTTCTCTACAGAGGTTCTCCACAGAGGTTTTCCACAAGCGTTTTCCATAGGGGAACTCCCCAGCTGGCCGTTCTCTGTTTTTCAAGCGTTAGACCTTCTAGCACTGCTTGAACGATAGAGACGCCATAGCAATGATAAAAGGCCTATGACCGTATACTACTCCGCTATCGCTACCGTACAGCGCCCAATCTTGTAGACCAGCCACAGTGCTACAGCTAGATCACCGTCTTTCTAGTGCCAGTGAACGCCTATTGGATGTTAAGCGAGTCCGGTAGACAGTCATGCCGAACCAAATCTTCGTAGGTTTCTCGGCGCAAGATTAAATCGGCTTGACCTGCTTTGACAATGACCGCAGCAGGACGAGGCACCCGGTTGTAGTTTGAGGACATGCTGTAGTTGTATGCACCCGTCGCAGGAACGACGACAATCTCACCCGATTCTAGCGTGGGCAAACTTGCATTGTGAATTACCACATCGCCCGATTCACAATGCTTCCCAGCTAGAGTGACTGTTTCACTTAAGGGTGCAGACATCTTGCTTGCTGCCAGTACACGGTACACCGATTCGTAGGTAATGGGCCGTGGATTGTCAGACATGCCACCATCGACAGATACATAGGTGCGAATCCCAGGTACGGTTTTCTGCCCGCCAACGGTATAAGCCGTGACGCAGGCAGAGCCTATCATTGAGCGGCCTGGCTCACATAGCAGTTTGGGTAGGGGGATGTCTTTTGCCTCACAGGCCTGTACCATGCTGTCGCAGACTGTTTTGGCCCACTGGTCAATGCTCGGGGGATCGTCTGATTCGGTGTAACGAATGCCGAGCCCACCCCCGATGTCAATCTCTTGAATAGAGATACCGTATTGACTGGCGGTTTGAAACCAGCGCATCATTACCTCTGCCAAGTCGTGGTGGGGCTGGAGCTCAAAAATCTGTGAGCCGATGTGAGCATGTAGTCCAATGCAATTCACGCTGTCGGTTTTTTTTGCAATGAAGTCAAACACATCGTCTAGCTGGTCGGGGTCGAAGCCAAACTTACTGTCTATATGGCCGGTTTGAATGTACTCATGTGTGTGGCACTCGATGCCGGGTGTCAGGCGTATCAGGATTGTTGCGGTTTTGCCAGCGGCTTGAGCGAGCTGGTTTAGTGTCTTTAGCTCGTGCCAGTTGTCTACAACGATCCGCGCATCTGCTTCTAGGCCCAGCTGTAGCTCCTCAGCTGACTTGTTGTTGCCATGGAAGTAAAGCATTTTTCCCGTTGCCCCTGCGGCCATAGCTGTTTGAAGCTCACCCCCTGAAACGACGTCTATGGCAATACCTTCTTGCGTGGCGATCGCACACACCGCCAAGCAGTTCCATGCCTTAGAGGCATATACAATTAAGGACTCGCCTGGGTAGTGCTGCTCAAACGATTGCTTGTACTGCTGGCAGGCCGTTCGCAACGTTTGCTCGTCTAATATATAGAGAGGCGATCCAAATTCTTGAATCAGATCTACTACGTCACACCCACCTATGACCAAATGGTCTTGGTCATTCACCGCCGCGCTCAAGGGCAACAGGCTTTGGTTAGGAGACGTATCAGCGTTCACCTCTGCTAAATATTGCAGGCTAGAAGCTTGACTACTGGAACGTTGAGGCGCAGCTGATACTGTGGAAACCATAAGGGGTGTGAGAAGGTAGCATTCACTAACCAGTGTACAATTGGCCGTCTACTTACGCGATTGGAAAGTTACGCGATTGGAAAGAGGGTTATCATTGTCTTTTCTCGCTTGCCTGCCCCTTATAGCAGCCGATATTCCGGCAGTACTCGCTTTAGACCAGCGATGTTTAGGGGGCTTGTGGACCTATTCTGGCTACCAGCGAGAGCTTGAAAGCGATCTCAGCGATCTGTGTGTACTGGTAAGCGCAAAGACAGCTGCACCTTTACGGCAAAGACAGCTCAGGCAAAGACAGCTTCAAACATTGAATTCAGCGACATTAGAGAATTCAGCGACGTTAGAGCCCGGCCTCTGCGATTTAGCTGCCCGCGATCCGACCGAGCCTGATGTGTCTCTGCTTCAGCTGCTAGGTATTGGCTGCCTGTGGGCGATTTTAGAAGAAGCACACATCACGACATTAGCCATCGAGCCAAGCTACCAGGGACAGAAACTAGGTCTCCTTTTACTGACTCACCTATTGAGTATGGGCAGAGATCGCGGTCTCACCCGAGCTACCTTAGAGGTGAGAACTTCTAATACAAGGGCGCTCAGCCTCTATCAAAAGTTTGACTTTGCCGAAGCCGGGCAGCGCAAGCGGTACTACGCTGATGGCGAAAACGCTCGTATCTTATGGCGTAGCGGCCTGCAAAGCGAGCAGTGTCTCAGGCAAATCTCTCAGTATCAACAAAGTGCGATTGCGCACATCCAGCAGCAGGGAAAACACACGGTTTTTTCAGAAAACACATAAGCAATTCGCGAAAACCGCATAGTGCCTCAGCTAGCTAAAAAATCAGTGGCCACAAACGCTCACGTTCTCCGGGCCGGGCTTGGCTTCGATGCTTCAACAAAGAAAAATATAATTTGTTAATCGCATGTTGATAGCAATAAGTAATCACACTTTTGCCTACTAGAAACGACTTTGATTTTCTGTGACCTACATAGCCAATTTGCGCTGAAAATCCCCCAAAAAATCCCCGATTGGCATCAGATTGTCACAATCTGATCTTTTCGCTGGACTCGCTGGCTAATTTCCTCTCAGGGTAGTGAACACCGCCCACTCTCTACGAATTTTTGCTGTGTTAGAATCAGCGTAACCAGCCCGCAGCAGGTGATGGAAAACCGCCATGTTTGAACGCTTTACAGAAAAGGCCATCAAGGTCATCATGCTCGCTCAAGAAGAGGCCCGCAGACTTGGCCATAACTTCGTGGGCACAGAGCAAATTCTACTCGGACTCATTGGAGAAGGAACTGGCGTTGCTGCCAAAGTCCTCAAGTCTATGGGCGTCAATCTAAAAGACGCTCGCATCGAAGTCGAAAAAATTATCGGTCGTGGATCTGGTTTTGTCGCCGTCGAAATTCCATTTACTCCCAGAGCAAAGCGTGTACTGGAGCTGTCGCTCGAAGAAGCTCGCCAGCTGGGCCACAATTACATTGGTACAGAGCACTTGTTGCTTGGCCTGATCCGGGAGGGTGAAGGGGTCGCTGCTCGCGTATTAGAAAACCTCGGCGTCGATCTCTCAAAGGTGCGCACGCAGGTCATCCGGATGCTAGGCGAAACCGCCGAGGTCTCCGGTGGTAGCAGCAGCCAGGGCCGTACAAAAACGCCTACCCTGGATGAGTTTGGCGCAAATCTGACGCAGATGGCTGCGGATGGCAAGCTTGATCCTGTCGTGGGCCGTCAAAAAGAAATTGAGCGCGTGATCCAAATCTTGGGACGGCGTACTAAGAACAACCCTGTGTTAATCGGTGAGCCGGGTGTGGGTAAAACTGCGATCGCAGAAGGCCTAGCTCAGCGGATTGGCAATAACGACGTTCCAGACATCTTAGAAGACAAGCGCGTTGTTACTTTAGATATTGGCTTACTGGTCGCGGGTACAAAGTATCGCGGTGAGTTTGAAGAGCGACTGAAGAAAATCATGGATGAAATTCGCTCTGCCGCGAACGTCATTCTAGTTATTGACGAGGTCCATACCCTGATCGGTGCGGGTGCGGCTGAAGGTGCTATCGATGCGGCCAATATCTTGAAGCCAGCGTTGGCACGTGGTGAGCTGCAGTGTATCGGTGCAACGACGCTTGATGAATATCGCAAGCACATTGAGCGTGACGCTGCATTAGAAAGACGTTTTCAGCCAGTAATGGTTGGCGAGCCTAGCGTCGATGAGACGATTGAGATTTTGCACGGGCTGCGCGATCGCTACGAGCAGCATCATAAGCTCAAAATCCTAGACGAAGCCTTAGAAGCTGCGGCTAATCTCTCCGACCGCTATATCTCCGATCGCTATCTTCCAGACAAGGCGATCGACCTGATTGACGAAGCCGGCTCACGCGTACGCCTACTCAACTCTCAGCTGCCACCAGCGGCCAAAGAGCTAGACAAAGAGCTGCGTCAGGTCTTGAAAGACAAGGATAATGCGGTGCGCTCACAGGACTTTGATAAGGCTGGCGAGCTTCGCGATCGCGAAATGGAAATTAAAGCTGAAATTCGTACAATCGCCCAAACGAAAAAGGACGAAGATGCGGCCTCAGAGACCAAAGAAAACTCTCCTCAAGTGACCGAAGAGGACATTGCCTACATTGTGGCCTCGTGGACAGGCGTTCCGGTTAACAAGCTAACAGAGAGCGAGTCTGAGAAGCTGTTGCACATGGAAGATGTTCTGCACCAGCGCTTGATTGGTCAAGATGAAGCTGTTAGAGCGATTTCTAGAGCAATTCGTCGTGCCCGTGTCGGTCTTAAGAACCCCAACCGACCGATTGCTAGCTTTGTCTTCTCTGGTCCTACCGGTGTTGGTAAAACCGAGCTTGCTAAGTCTTTGGCAACCTACTTCTTCGGCGCAGAAGAAGCGATGATTCGCCTAGATATGTCTGAGTTTATGGAGCGTCATACCGTCTCCAAGCTGATCGGTTCTCCCCCAGGCTACGTCGGCTACAACGAAGGCGGCCAGTTGACTGAAGCGGTTCGCCGTCGCCCTTACACCGTGGTTCTCTTCGACGAGATTGAGAAGGCCCATCCAGACGTCTTCAATATGCTGCTGCAAATTTTGGAAGACGGTCGTTTGACCGATGCCAAAGGCCGTACCGTGGACTTCAAGAACACGCTGCTTATTCTCACGAGTAATATCGGTTCTAAAGTTATTGAGAAAGGTGGCGGTGGTCTTGGCTTTGAGCTGGAAGCTGACCAGGCAGAATCGCAGTACAACCGCATTCGCTCTTTGGTCAACGAAGAACTCAAGCAGTACTTCCGCCCAGAGTTCTTGAACCGACTAGACGAGATTATTGTCTTCCGTCAGCTCACGAAAGACGAGGTCAAAGAGATCTCTGTCATCTTGCTCAAGGAGGTGTTCAGCCGACTGGGCGAGCAAGGTATTACCTTGGAAGTCACCGATAAGTTCAAAGATCGGCTGGTCGAAGAGGGTTACAATCCCAGCTATGGCGCAAGGCCGTTACGCCGAGCCATTATGCGCTTGCTAGAAGATTCTCTCGCTGAAGAGATCCTCTCTGGTCGCATTAAAGACGGTGATACGGCAATTGTAGATGTGGGTGATGAAGGCAAGATTGTCGTTACGTCTTCTAAAACGGAAGAAAAGCGTGAGCTAATCTCAGCGGCTGATTGATCTACTTGCCCTATTAGCTTTTGAATGTCCCATAGGACTCAAAGGCTTTCAACCGATGTCAGAAACCCTTCAGAAAGTTTTTTCTGGAGGGTTTTTGACGAAACACACCGCACTCAGCTTCAAGAAGTTTTGTAAATAGAAGTAACGCTGTCTTGCGTTCACTCACAACCCAAATCAATAATTAAATAAGAGCCGTGCAGATAGCTGTAGTTAAGACATCGTCAATCTATTGTCGGCGGCTAAGAAATTTTAGGAATATAGCTGGTGGAGTTGCCATGATTGGTGGGATATTCGAGACGATCGGTAAAACGCTGGGCGTTGGCAAGGAAAAATACTTTCTAGAGCTGGATGACGCTGCTGAAGAGAGCGTTAAAAATGTTAAGAAAGCAGCAACTAAGGTTGCTAAGACTGCAAAAGAAGCCTCTGCTGATGTCGTCGATAAGGCTCAGGCGCTAGTTGACGACACTGTAGATAAGGCGGAAACAGCGGCTGACAAAGCTGAAGACAAGGTAGAAGCGGCTGCTAACAAAGCAGAAGCTAAAGTCAGTAAAGAAACCAAAAAGGTTAAGGCTAAGGCCGATAAAGCTGCAAAGGGCACGAAAGCAGCGGTAACTGACAAAAAGTCAAAGAAGCCGTCTGTTGATTCGAAAAGCGATGCATCTGCTGCTAAGCCTGCCTCAACTGCGCCTGCTGCACCTTCAACAGAAGATTTGATTGTTGCTGCGATCGCTGCCACTGCCAAAGGCAAAACGTTGGACTCTTCCGGCAATGTCGTAGCAGCCGAAACCAAAACATTTGCCACCGATTACTTGCTAACACCTAGCCGTGCCAGCCGTCGTCGTCCGGGCCCTAGCCTTTCCCCCTTTAAAGGAATGGCCAAAGAAGTTAATCCTCGTCTCAAGAGCTAGGCTGGTACAGATTTAGAGAAAAGATAGCAGTTCGCTGATGCCTCAGCGGATTGCTGTGCACTTAGCGCCTTATTGAATCAACGGTTTAGCTATGCGTAGTAGCCGAAGCTAAGTGCAGATAGCTATAGTTCAGGTGAATGATCGCAAAAAGGCGATCGCTTTCGCTGCATAGACATGAAAAGTGGGGGAGGGAGGGTAGAGGGGAAGGGCGCAAATAAGTTAAGGAAGGGAGGGTGGGGGGGGGAGAGGG